>CAZATV010000031.1:0-1211 GCA_964488145.1 uncultured Polaromonas sp. | reverse complement strand
AGACGTGCCCGGGCACCTGGGCGGCCGGCGCGATAATTGAGGTTATGGAAACCAAGTGGCTTGAAGACTTCATCAGTCTGGCCGAGACCCGCAGCTTCAGTCGCTCGGCGCAGTTGCGCCACGTCACTCAGCCCGCTTTTTCGCGTCGCATCCAAGCCCTGGAGGCCTGGGCGGGCACCGATCTGGTCGATCGCAGTTCTTACCCCACCCGCCTGACGCCGGCCGGTCAAACCCTGTATGCGCAGGCGCTGGAAATGCTCCAGGGCCTGCAGGCCACGCGCGCCATGCTGAGGGGTCACGCGGCGGGCAGTCTGGGCATGGTTGAGTTTGCCGTGCCGCACACGCTGGCCTTTACCTTTTTTCCCGCCTGGCTCAGCGAGTTGCGCGAGAGCTTCGGGCCGGTGCGCAGCCGGCTGATAGCCCTGAATGTGCACGATGCGGTGCTGCGCCTGGTGGAGGGCAGTTGCGACCTGCTGCTGGCCTACCACCACGACGCCCATCCAATACAGCTGGATGCGGACCGCTATGAGATGGTGGTGCTTGGACACGAGACCCTGGCTCCTTTTGTGGCCGCTGGTGTGGACGGCGGTCCGCGTTGGACGCTGCCCGGGCAGCCTTCGTCGCCCGTGCCCTACCTGGGTTACGCCAGCGGCGCCTATTTGGGCCGGATGGTCGACCATCTGCTGCGTCAGGCAAGCAAGCCGGTGCATCTGGATCGGGTTTACGAAACCGATATGGCCGAGGGCCTGAAGGCCATGGCCATGGAGGGCCACGGCCTGGCCTTCCTGCCGCGAAGCGCGGTGACGCAGGAACTGGGCGAGCGGCGGCTGGTGGCTGCCGGGGGTGAACTCTCGGTGGATCTTCAGGTTCGGCTCTACAGGGCCCGCTCGCCAGCCAAGACATCCGAGCCCGGTGCTGCCCAGGCGCTGTGGCACTTTTTAAAAAATCGCCACGGCGATACAAGCGCCATGACGGGAACTGACCGACCATGAATTCTCTGACCCTGACCCGGCCCGATGACTGGCATCTGCATGTGCGCGATGGTGCGGTGCTCTCCACCGTGGTGCCCCATACGGCACGTCAGTTTGCCCGCGCCATCATCATGCCCAACCTCAAGCCGCCGGTCACCACGGCGGCGCAGGCGATGGCCTACCGCGACCGCATTCTTGCGGCCGTGCCGCAGGGCCTGAGCTTTGAGCCGCTGATGACGC
>CAZATV010000030.1:0-28672 GCA_964488145.1 uncultured Polaromonas sp. | reverse complement strand
TACTTCTTGCTCAGTTGAGCGTCAAGTTCCTTGCACGACGGCGCGCAGACCGCCTGGGCCTTACCCAGTACCTTTTTGGTGCCCATCATGGAGCGGGGCCGATGCTTGCCACACAGGAAGCAGGACATCGTGGCACTGCCAAAGGAGGTCGTGGCCACGAAGGGCGAGCCCGAGACTTTGGACTTGTATCGCAGGCCATCCGGCAGGACGGCGGTCTTGGTTTCAGTTCTTGCCACAGGCTTTGCCTTCACACATGCGCTACGCGCGATCAAGAGTTCGCCCGGACGACCGCCCCGCCATGCCCGCTCAAAGGCGGACGATCGCTCAAAGTGCGCTCAGCCCGGAAAGGAGGCCCCGGAAAACCTGTCCAACATCAGGACAGCTCGTCCGAAAACCCTCTATTTTAACTCGTTCAAACAAAGTCTGCGGGCTCGGAACAAACCCGGCCCTAGCGGCTGGCCTCCGCCGGTCGCCGAGCCCGAACGTAGGCGTCCGGTGGCAGGAAATTGCGTCCGTCGGCATAGCGCCATTCCACCATGGTGCCCCGATTGCCCCTGAGGTCGAGCTTGCCGACATAAGCGCCCATGGTCGACTGGTGATCAATGGCCCGGAATTCGGCTTTGCCAAACGGCGTGCTGAACTGAAGGCCGCGCAGAGCCACGATCAGCTTCTCGTTATCGAGAGATTTGGCCTTGCGAATGGCCGCGAAGATCGCCTGCAGGGTGGCATACCCCACGACTGAACCTAGCTTCGGGTTCTCTCCGAATCGACGGATGTAATTGGCTGCAAAACTGGCATGCTCGGGCGTGTCGATCTGGTCCCAGGGATAGCCCGTCACGATCCAGCCGCGTGGTGTTTCATCCTTAAGGACGTCCAGATACTCAGGCTCCCCGGAGAGAAGCGAAACCACAGGCGTCTTGGGAAAGATGCCGCGCTGGTTTCCCTCTCGTACCAACCTCGCCAGATCGGGCCCGAAAGTGACGTTGAAAATCGCCTCCGGACGCGAGGACATCGTGGCTTGCAAGGTGGTCCCGGCCTCCAGCTTACCCTGAGCCGGCCATTGCTCGCTGACAAACTCGACATCGGGGCGTCGGGCCTTGAGCAATTCCTTAAAACTGGCCACTGCGCTCTGGCCGTATTCGTAGTTGGGCGCAATCGTGGCCCAGCGTCTGGCGGGCAACTTGGCCGCCTCCTCCACCAGCATCGCCGCTTGCATATAGGTGCTGGGTCGCAAGCGAAAGGTGTAGCGGTTACCCTTTTCCCAAACGATGGCATCGGTCAGGGGCTCACTGGCCACGAACAGACGCTTGTTGCGCAAGGCGTAATCGGCCAGCGCCAACCCAACGTTGGACAAAAAACCTCCGGCCAGCAAATCAACCCGCTCTTTGGCAACCAGTTCGACCGCGTGGCGCAACGCCTCTTCGGGCTTGCCCGCATCATCGCGGGCGATCACCTCCACCGGCCGTCCCAGCAAGCCGCCGGCCTGGTTGACCTCTTCCAGCGCCAGTTGCCAGCCCTGCCGGTACGGCTGGGTGAACTGCGGGATGGCCGAATAACTGTTGATTTCACCGATGCGAATCGGCGATCGACCCGCGCCACCCTGAGCCCAGACGCTACCGCCCCAGGCGCCGAGCGTTGCGGCCAGCCAGGCCCGCCTGTTCGTCCTCATTGTGACCAACCTTTCTCATAACAATTTGCTGAGCGATTCGGAGCGCTGAAAATTCGAAGACTTTGCTCCCCTGAAAAGACTATAGCAGTCGACATTTTTCCAGCTTCATCAAAGGCCTCTGACGCCCACTCCACTGAGCCCCACCGGACCCAAGAGCCGGCGGGTGCATAAGCGTCTGACAAAAATGTATTTGGGGTCGAACGGTCAGAGGCCTCAAAATGCCGTTCGACCGAGCGCTGGAGTCCCCCGGCGATGCGCCTGCGATGGTGAGCCCGAGGGTCGCAGGCCAAGGACAGGGGCGGACCGCGTCGCCTCGCCGTGGGCCTCGAATGCCCATAAAATCAAGTTTTCACTGACCTTGTCCAAGTCCATGACCCACGTCGTATCCGACTCCTGCATCCGCTGCAAGTACACCGATTGTGTGGACGTCTGTCCCGTCGATTGCTTCCGCGAAGGACCCAATATGCTGGTCATCGATCCGGACGAGTGCATCGATTGCGCGGTTTGCATTCCCGAATGCCCGGTCAACGCAATTTATGCAGAAGAGGACCTGCCCGCAGACCAGCAGGCCTTCACCAAACTCAATGCAGAACTGGCCAAGCTGCCCACCTGGAAAAGCATCACCAAACGCAAGCAGCCGCTGGCCGATGCTGACGACTGGAAAGACAAGACCGACAAACTTAGCGAACTGATTCGCTGAAGCCGGCACACTCACCCATTCACGGGCATGGCCCTAAGCCGGCCAGCCCGACCCTCGCAGCCTCAAGTGAACGATACCTCTAAGTCACCAGCCCCTCCGATCGAAACCGATGCCGTGATCGTGGGCGCCGGTCCAGTCGGCCTTTTCCAGGTGTTTGAGCTCGGCCTCCTGGAAATCAAGGCTCATGTCATCGACTCTCTGGCATACCCCGGTGGGCAGCCCATCGAGCTCTACCCCGACAAGCCCATCTACGATATTCCCGCTATTCCGGTATGCACCGGAAAGGAATTGACCGACGCCCTCCTTAAGCAGATAGCCCCCTTCGGCGCCACCTTTCATCTGGGCCAGACGGTGACGCAAGTCAGTCCCCAAGCCGATGGCCGCTTCTTTCTGGAAACCAGCAAGGGCACCCGCTTCTTGACCAAGACCATCTTCATCGCAGCGGGCGTGGGGGCCTTCGAGCCGCGAACGCTCAAAGTCGACGGTCTGGAACGTTTTGAGGGCTCGCAGCTGTTCTATCGGGTCAAAAATCCGGCTGACTTTGCGGGTAAAAATCTGATGATCGTCGGCGGGGGTGACTCGGCCCTGGACTGGACCCTCAATTTCGCCGCCCCGGGCCCCAACAAGGCCGAGAGTGTCATTTTGGTGCACCGGCGCGATGGCTTCAAAGCCGCTCCGGCCAGCGTGGCCAAAATGAGGGAGCTGTGCGAAGCCTACGAAATGCAGTTCATCGTCGGCCAGGTCACCGGGTATGAGGAACGAGAGGATCAGCTGGTCGGCGCAAAGGTCACCGGCGGGGACGGTGTCACCCGAGTGGTACCTATGGATGCCATGCTGGTGTTCTTTGGTCTCTCGCCCAAGCTCGGTCCCATCGCCGACTGGGGACTTCAAATCGAGCGCAAACAGCTGGTGGTAGACACCGAGAAGTTCTCCACCAATGTTCCCGGTATCTTTGCCGTGGGGGATATCAATACCTATCCCGGCAAGAAAAAGCTCATCCTCTCGGGCTTTCATGAATGTGCCCTGGCCGCCTTTGCAGCTGCAGCGATCATCTTCCCCGAAAAAGGCAAGATCCATTTGCAGTACACCACCACCAGCCCCAAGCTGCACAAGGTGCTGGGCGTGGAGTCACCCGTGTTTGACTGACGCCCGGACTGACGTCGAACAAAATCGGGCGCTTACAATCGCGCCAGCACCGCTCAGCGGCGCTTGAATTTATCCAACAACCCGTCGCCAGGGGAGTCCCGAAAGGGGCTGAGACTGCGTCTGACTCGACGCTGACCCTGGAACCTGATCCGGCTCATACCGGCGGAGGAAGTGCGACATGCTGTACGCCACTTGGGCGGCTCTGGCCGCTGCACTCGTTTTTTTTGTCTGGATCGCCCTGCGCGACCGCCAAAGTGTTGAAACGCTCGACGACTACCTGACGGCTCGCGGGTCACAGGGTGCACTCACCCTCGGTCTGTCTTTTATGGCCTCGGGCCTGGGAGGCTGGATTCTTTTTGCTCCTCCAGAGATCGGGGCCTTCCTGGGTCCCGTCGCCTTGATCGGCTACGCGCTGGGGGCGGCCCTGCCCTTCTTCATGCTGGCCTGGTTCGGTCCTGCGATCCGTCAGCGCATGCCGCAGGGCCGCACGATTGCCGAGTACGCACAGGAGCGCTTTGGCTACGGCCTGCGCCTATGGGTCACCGCGCTATCGGTGCTCTACATGCTGTGCTTCATTACCGCCGAACTGACAGCCATCGGCGCCATCACCGCCCTATTGTCCGATTTGCCCGGAACTGCGGTGATCGTAGCGGTCGCGGTAACCACACTGGTCTACACCACATGGGGTGGCCTGCGGGCCAGCCTCATCACCGACCGCTGGCAGGCCTGGCTGCTGATCGTTCTCTTGCTGCTGGTGGTGGGTGTCCTTCTGGCGACGCTGCCCGATGGCAGCATACGGCAGCCCTGGCCCAGCGCTCCTTTGGACGTATCGCTCAGCGTCGCCCTGACCCTGGTCATTGCGGTGACGGCAGCCAACATCTTCCACCAAGGCTACTGGCAGCGCATCTGGTCGGCCAAAAGCGATGCCGAACTCAGACACGGGGCCTGGCTGGGAGGCCTGCTGTCGATGCCGGTGGTCCTGGTGGTGGGTGCGCTGGGGATGCTGTGCATCGCGATCGGCCAGAACCCGGGCACGCCGCCCATTCCCTTCTTTGCCCTTTTGACCGATGCGCCCGCGTGGCTGTCCCTGCCCACTTTGCTTCTGGCCGTCGCTCTGGTTGCCTCGTCGGTCGATACGCTGCAAAGCGGCATCGCATCGCTCATCGTTACGGCCAGGCCGGGGGTATCCCTGACAGCCGCCCGCTGGGTTACGGTGCTGCTGATGGTGCCGGTGGTACTGGTGTCTTTGCAGGGGCTTTCGGTGCTGCGACTGTTCCTGATCGCAGACTTGCTCTGCGCGACGGCGGTAGCGCCGGTCTTGCTAGGGCTCTGGAAACGAATGACGCCGGCAGCGGCCGTCGCCGGTGCGATTGCGGGACTGGTGGGTGCCACACTGCCGGGCTGGATCAGCGGAGGCAGCCTGACTGCGGGCCTATGGGCCGCAAGCTTCCCCAACAGTGTGCCCACGCTGGCACCGTTCGCAGGAGCCCTGGCCGCATCAACCCTGGTGAGCTTGCTCCTGGTCTGGGTCAGGCCGGCCCGCCCGTCGTCCCTGGCCTGATCAGGTCAGGGGAACCCGCAGCATGGGCACTGGCGCGTGACCATGGCAAAGCGGGCCAGAGCCCTGACCGGTTCGAACAGCAGCACCTTCGCGTATGGCTTGCAGGATATAGGCGCGGGCGCTTTCGACCGCACGGGCCAACGGTAGACCTTGCGCCAGGAAGGACGCCACGGCCGATGAGAGCGTGCAGCCCGTGCCATGGACATTGCCACTGGGAATCCTCTGGCCGCGCAACTGCAGCCAAGGCTCACCGGGCTGGGCCAGCACATCCATGACCTCATCGCCAGGCAGATGCCCCCCCTTGAGCAATACAGCGCGGGCGCCCTGGGCCAGAAGATCGGCCGCAGCAGTCTGCAGATCCTGAAGGCCCGTTATAGGACGACCCAAGAGCAAGGCAGCCTCGTCCAGGTTGGGCGTGATCACCGTCGCGCGGGGAAACAGCTCTTGGCGCAGCACCTGTATCGTGGCCTCTTCAATCAGACGATCGCCGCTGGTGGCCACCATCACCGGATCGAGTACCACTTGCTTCAAACCATAGTGGTCTATCGCCCAAGCCACCACCTGCACGATTTCCGGCGCGTGCAGCATGCCTATCTTGACCGCATCCACGCCGATGTCATCGAGCACCGAACACAGCTGAGCCTTCAGAAAATTGGCGGGGACCGCATGAATACCGCTAACCCCCAGGGTGTTTTGCGCGGTCAGGGCGGTAACGGCCGTCATACCGTAACAGCCCAGGGCAGCGAAAGTTTTCAGATCAGCCTGGATTCCAGCCCCGCCTCCGCTGTCTGAGCCGGCAATTGACAAAACGCGAATCGGACGAAAGTTGGGCGCCGCATAAAGCATCGAAGAGGTCATGGGGCCATTATCGACACGCGCCTTGGGCGTGGAGGAATGTGATGTAATCTTTGGCAGTGAAACAGGGGTGTCCGGCCTGAGGCCGGACTGAGAAACACCCTCGAACCCGATCCAGGTCATGCTGGCGTGGGAAGTTTCGGCAGGCCCGATGGCCTGCGATAACGAGGCCCCTGTTTGCTGCAGGTTCACACAGATGGGCTCAACACCTCAAGATATCGTCATTCTGGGCGCAGGCCTGATGGGCCGATTGCTGGCGCTGACGCTGGTCCAACAGGGTCACCGGGTGCGATTGCACGACGCTAGTGGCCCGGACGGGCAAGGTGCGGCGGCAAGGGCGGCTGCGGCCATGTTGGCCCCGCTGGCCGAGTCCGCCGTGGCCGAAGCCAGTGTGGTGCGGATGGGGCAGCATGGCCTGCGACGCTGGCCCGAACTGATGGCCCAGCTCGGACGGCCCGTATTTCTGCAGCAAAACGGCACCCTGATGGTTTGGCATCGGCAAGACCAAGCTGAGGCTGATCGGTTCAAGCGGCATCTGGACCGAACCTGCGCGCAGCTGCCCTCTTTGCCTCCAGCCCAGAGTCTGGACGCCAGAGCTCTGGCCCTGACGGAGCCAGTCTTGGCCGGCCGCTTTCAACAGGCTTTTTTCCTGCCGGGTGAGGGCCAGCTCGATAACCGTGAACTGCTGCTGGCCCTGCTGGAGGCCTTGACCGAGGCCGGCGTCCAGCTGTGCTGGAACAGTCCGCGTGCCCCGCAAGACTTTAGGGTCGGACCCGGCGAGGTTCATGACTGGCTGCTTGACTGCCGGGGCCTGGGTGCGCAGCCCCAGTGGCTGGCGCTGCGCGGCGTGCGAGGCGAAGTCATCCGTGTGCACGCGCCCGAGGTTGATCTGCAACGCCCGCTGCGCCTGATACATCCCCGCTATCCGCTCTACATTGCACCCAAGCCCAACCATGTGTTCGTCATCGGCGCCACTGAAATCGAATCGGAAGACCGATCACCGGCCAGCGTTCGGTCGACCCTGGAACTGCTCAGCGCCGCCTATTCGGTACACAGCGGATTTGCAGAGGCTCGGGTGCTTGAGCTGAGCACCCAGTTGCGACCCACGCTTCCAGACAACCTGCCGGCCGTTCGCTGGCTAGGCCCGCGGGCTCTTCAGGTCAACGGCCTGTACCGGCACGGTTTCCTGATCGCACCAGCCATGCTGGATGTGGTCATGCAGTTGATGCAAGAAGGTCGCAGCACCTGGGCGAGCGACTTCGGTATGCGCATTGAAAACGCGCCTGAGACGCTGGCCCTCAACGCCTGAACCGTATGCAGGTACGCATCAATCAGATTGCACGCGAGTTGCCCGATCGCAGCTCGCTGGCGCAGGCGCTCGAGAACGCCGGCTTCACGCCCCCTTTCGCGGTGGCGATCAATTTCCAGTTCATCCCTAAGAATCAGTATGCCGCCACCGCCCTGAAAGACGGCGACGAGATCGAGGTGATCTCGCCGATCACCGGCGGCTGATCCTTCACATTGCCCAGCATGATCCAGTCCACCTCAAACCTCGCCGACCCCTTGGTGCTCTACGGGCAGCACTTTGACAGCCGACTGCTGCTGGGCACCTCCCGTTACCCCTCACCGCGGACCCTGCAAGAGGCGATGCATCGCGCACAGCCCGCGATGATTACCGCCTCACTGCGGCGCCAGGGCGCCGTATCGGCTGAGGCCAGCCAGGGCTTCTGGCGACTGCTCAAGGAAATGGCGATCCCGGTGCTGCCCAACACCGCCGGCTGTCACAGCCCCCAAGAGGCAATTACCACAGCGCAGATGGCCCGGGAAGTTTTCGAGACCGACTGGCTCAAGCTCGAGCTCATCGGTGACGACTACACCCTACAGCCCGATACCCTTCAACTGGTGCAGGTCGCCGGCGCCCTCATCCGGGACGGTTTCAAGGTACTGCCCTACTGCACCGAGGACCTGGTGCTGTGCCGACGCCTGGTAGATGCCGGTTGTCAGGCGGTGATGCCCTGGGCAGCGCCGATCGGCACAGGCAAAGGCCCCACCAACCCCTATGCCATGCGCATGCTGCGCGAGCGCCTGGATGTCCCCCTGATCGTCGATGCTGGCCTGGGGTTGCCCTCGCATGCCTGCCAGGTCATGGAATGGGGCTACGACGCCGTGCTTCTCAATACGGCGGTAGCCATGGCCACCGACCCGGCGGCCATGGCCGGCGCCTTCGCCCAGGCGGTGCAGGCCGGTCGCAGCGCCTTTCTGGGAGGCGCCATGATTGAGCAACAGGCTGCGCAACCCAGTACGCCGGTGATGGGCACACCCTTCTGGCATCAAACATGATCACGGATATTGCGTCGGCGGCTCGCGCCATCATCGAAAGACACGCGAGGGCCCTGGCGGTCGTCGGCTGGACCCCCAAGCGCCTTCCGGCGCAGGCACCGGGTACACCGATCGAGCAGGCGGTGCAGTTGGCTTGTACCCAAATGGGTTTTGACGATATCGATGCCCGGGTTCTGGGGCGAGCCTGGCAGGCGCAAAGTGAGCGATCGGACCGTTTTGATCCAGACCTTTGGCCCGAAGAACGACGCGATTTTGGGATGTCGCCCTGGCCCCGCAGCGAGGCCTTTGCCCCTTGCCCGCGAGAGTTGGGCTTGTATGCGGTCCTCCCCGATGTCCATTGGGTGGGCCGCATGGCGCGCGCGGGCGTGCCGACGGTTCAGTTGCGCTTCAAATCATCGGATCCCCAGGTCATCCGGCAGGAAGTCAGCGCCGCCGTGACCGCCGTTCGGGATACCGGCTGCCGGCTGTTCATCAACGATCACTGGCGGGAGGCCATAGAGGCGCAAGCCTACGGCGTGCATCTCGGCCAGGAAGACCTTGACGCCTTGTCGGAAAACGATTTGGAGACTCTACGCAGATCGGGTCTGCGACTGGGTCTGAGTACGCATGGCTATTCAGAAATGGTTCGTGCCGACAGGTTCAGTCCCAGCTACGTCGCCCTCGGCGCTGTCTTCCCGACCACTCTCAAGCGCATGGCCACGGCTGCGCAGGGCCCGGGTCGACTCAGTCGCTATGCCCGACTGATGAGTCCCTACAGTCTGGTGGCCATCGGCGGTATCGATAGCCAGCGCATGGCCGCAGTGGCCGCCAGTGGGGTCGGCTCTGTGGCGGTGGTTCGTGCCATCATCGGAGCGGTCAACCCCGAAACAGCAGCCCGAAGCTTGATGGCCCAGTTCGCTCAACTTCGCGGCAGTCAAGCCGATACGTGAACGATACCCAGGTTTGATTCTCGCAGCCGACGCTCAAGTCAACAGGGCTTGTTTCGCCACATTCAGATGAACACACAGAAGACATCATTCTCAAACTCCCTGGAGTTCAGTCAGTCTGCGACCGGGACGACAGGTTGCATAAAAGTCCCGGGGAAACTGCGAAAGTTCGCTCTCTGCCTGGGCTTGATGTTTCTGAGCACAACAAGCCCAGCCTCCGATGTTGCGCCAGCGGCTGACCTACCCGCGGCCAAGGGTCACCCCGGACTGCCCTTGCAGCCCTTGGTCCAGGTCGACTGCCCCAACTTCGGCAAACTGGCCAGCGGCTATCAAAACCAGTTCAAGGCCCCGATGCGAAACTGGGCGATTGAGCATCTGGGTCGACTGGGCAGCCGAAAGGTCTTATATCCGTTTTCGGGCCCCGACGTGATCACAGCCTTGACCCTGTTCGGGTCAGCCGACCACCTGATTCTGGTAGCCGATCAGACGCCCGAATTGAATGTCTCGGCCCGAGCTGAGACCCAGCGCATACAAAAGGAGTGCCAGACCCAATCCTACTTTGCACGCCTGGGCTACTTCAGAACCCATGATCTAGAAGGCAAAGGATCGATCCGGCCGCGCTTTACCAAGATGCTGGTCTACAGCATTTTGATCAGCGGTAGCAGCATTGAACGGGTCGTACCTCTGCGTATCAGTGCACAGGGCCGGTCCGAAGAGATCGGCCCAAACACGGCGGTACCCCATGAGGGTCTGCGCTTTCAGATCACCACCGCTGAGGGTCGACCCGTCACGGTGGACTATCTGCGCATCAATTTGTCCAACTCGGGCCTCAAGCCCGGCTCAGCCCAAAGAAACTTTCTGGCTGAAAACATGGCGGCCACGGTCTTCATCAAATCTGCCTCACATCTGCTGCAAAAAAGCAGCTTTTCCGTGCTTGCGGACCTGATAACCGGCCACGCCAACGCGGTCGTCCAGGATGAAACCGGACTGGACATCGACCAGATGAGTCAGCACTTCAGGGTCTCGGCGCACGGTCGATTCAACCGGCCCCACCCACTTTGGAAAGACAGCGCCTCAGCCTCGCGCCTGAAGGACTTCTTGAGTGCACAGCCGGCCCTGCCCCAACTGCCTTTTGTGATGGGCTATGAGAAACCCACCGGCTCGATCTTGCTGGTGGCCAGTCGAAAAACCAAGCTTCCCAAGTAAAAAGACCCCGCTTCTCACGAAGGGGGTCTCCAGTAATTTGGCTCCTCAACCTGGGCTCGAACCAGGGACCTACGGATTAACAGTCCGGCGCTCTACCGACTGAGCTATTGAGGAACAGAGCCCGAGATTATAACGACAAATCCAGGCTCAAATCCTGTCCGGAGAGCCTGGAATTCATTCGACCTTGGCCCCCGACCGCTTGACCATCTGAATCATGCGCTCGATATCCGTTTTGATCATCGCATTCATCTGCTCGGGCGAGCCACTCATCGGGATCATGCCCTGACTGGTCATGTTCTTCTCGACGAAATCACGGTCAGCCAGAATATTGGCCACGGACGCATTGAGTTTCATGACCACGTCGCGAGGTGTCCCGGCAGGTGCGAAAAAGGCATACCAGGCGCCCATGTCCATTTCCTTAAAGCCTGCCTCCGCCATCGTCGGGACCTGCGGGGCAATTGGAATGCGCTTGTCCCCGCTGACCGCCAGCAGTCGCAGCTTTCCTGAACCCATATGGCCCATGATGGTTGGGAACGCCGGGAAGGTAAACAGGATCTGCCCTCCGAGCACATCAGTGACTGCTGGCCCCGCCCCTTTGTAGGGCACATGGACCAGATCGACCCCTGCAATCTTCTTGAACATCTCGCCCATGATGTGCGGCTGACTGCCTGCGCCGAAGGAACCGTAGCCCAGATTCTTCTGCGTCTTGATGTAGGCCACCAGTTCATTGAGATCCTTGGCCGGCACGCTCGCATTTATCGCCAGGGCCAGCGCCACGTACGTGACCGGCGCCACCGCAACCAGATCGCGCTGCATGTTGTAGGGCAGCGAAGGGTACAAGGCCGGATTACCCACGAAGGTCGCATCGTTGGTAAACAGCAGGGTGTGGCCATCCGGCGGGGCCTTGGCCACCGCCTCCACCCCAATGGCGGTGTTGCCGCCGGCGCGGTTTTCCACCACCACCGGTTGGCCCAGAACCTCGGACAGGCGCTGACCCATGCGGCGGCCCACAATATCGGTGGTGCCACCTGGGGCATAAGGGATGATGATGCGTAGGGGCTTGCTGGGAAAAGCTTGCGCCATCACGGTGGCGCTCAAGGTCGCGCAGAACGACGCAACCAGGGCGCCGAGCAGCCAGCTTCTTCGAAGTTTCATGAAAGCTCCTGAGACTGAGGAAAAGTTCAGAAAAACAACCGAGTCCGTGGGGCAAGCCTGAGAAGCCATCAGCCCGAGCCCGGTCCCCAGATTTCGCCAAGGTTACGATGTTGGCGCAACAAGGGCTTCTCCCAATGCTCCAGACCTCCGCCCGCATACCCTGGCTCCAGCCCGGCGACGCATTCCCGTCGCCGGAACTGGCCTGGGGTCCGAAGGATCCGGCCCCTGGACTGCTGGCGGCCGGTGGTGATTTGTTGCCTAAGACTTTGGAGCAGGCCTACCGACAGGGCATCTTCCCCTGGTTCAGTGAGGGGCAGCCGATCCTCTGGTGGAGCCCGAACCCCCGGATGGTGCTGGAAGCCGCCCATCTACGCGTGCACGACTCCTTACGCAAGACAATCCGCCGCTTCAGATCGACGCCCGGCTGCGAACTGCATGTCGACCGTAGTTTTGGACGGGTCATCCGCTGCTGCGCCAATGCGCGGCGCCACGGCCAGCAGGGTACTTGGATCGTGCCCGACATGATCAGTGCCTATGAACGCCTGCACCAACTCGGTCTGGCGCACAGCGTGGAAACCTGGGTCGAGGGCGAATTGGCCGGCGGCCTGTACTGCGTCAGCATCGGAGGCATGGTCTACGGCGAGTCCATGTTCGCCCACCAACGCGATGCCTCCAAAATTGCCCTGGCGGCTCTGGTGGCCTTGTGCAGGAGAAACGGTATCGAACTGATCGACTGCCAGCAAAACACGGCTCATCTGGCCTCCCTGGGCGCTCGTGAAATGCCTCGCTCAGCCTTCCAGGCTCGCCTGAGCGAGTATGTCAACCGCCCCGCCGCCACCTGGACTTTTGACCCTTTATACTGGTCCGAGATCGTCTGAAGAAACGTCCTTGACCCACCTCAAAGAATTGCCGCTGCAGAGCTTGCAGTTCTACGCGACGGCGCCCTATCCCTGCAGCTACCTCCCGGGGCGCATGGCCCGATCACAGGTGGCCACACCCAGCCATCTCATTCACAACCAGGCCTACTCGGACCTGGTGGCCCATGGCTTCAGGCGCAGCGGGATGTTCACCTACCGGCCCCATTGCAACGGCTGCCAGGCCTGCGTGCCCTTGCGGATTCCGGTAGCGGGGTTCAAGCCCGATCGCAGCCAGAGGCGGGCCCTGAGACAACATCGGGATCTGCAATGGCGCTCTCTGCGCCTGAGTTTTATGCCTGAACATTACCAGCTCTATCTACGCTACCAAAACGGCCGGCATGCCGGCGGCGGGATGGATCAGGACAGCATCGACCAATACACCCAGTTTCTTCTCCAGAGCCGGGTCAACTCTCGCTTGGTCGAGTTCCGCGAGCCGGCGGCTGATGGTACGGGCGGCATCCTGCGGATGGTTTGCATCATCGATGTCCTGGAGGACGGCATCTCCGCGGTCTATAACTTTTTTGATCCTGAGCCTCGGGCCAGCTACGGCACCTTCGGCATCCTTTGGCAGATCGAGCAGGCCAAGCAACTGAACCTGCCCTATGTCTACCTGGGCTATTGGATCGCCGAGAGTCCGAAGATGAACTACAAGGCCCGCTTCCTGCCTCACGAGAAACTCATCGATGGTCGCTGGAGCGCGGTCTCCTGATACGACGCAGGGCGCAGATCAGAGGTGATCCGGTAGCTTGGCTAGCCCATTTTCATCTTCTAAAATGCGGCCTGGAGTTTTCGCAAGATGAAAAAAAACAGCGATCCGCAAGGTCTATCTGAACCCACAGTGCAGGTCATTGGGCGCATGTTCACCTTGCTTGAAATCCTGGCTGCCCGCGAGGAACCCGTCTCGCTCAAGGAGATCAGCGAAAAATCCGGTTTGCACCCCTCCACAGCGCACCGCATCCTCAATGATCTGGCCGTTGGACGATTCGTCGACCGACCCGTCTCGGGCAGCTATCGCCTGGGCATGCGGCTGCTGGAACTGGGCAATCTGGTCAAAGCCAGGCTGAGCGTGCGTGATGCAGCCCTGATCCCGATGCGCGATTTGCACCGGCAAATTCAGCAACCGGTCAATCTGAGCGTTCGGCAGGGCGATGAAATCATCTACATCGAGCGCGCTTACAGCGAACGTTCAGGGATGCAGGTGGTTCGGGCCATCGGAGGACGCGCCCCCTTGCACCTGACCTCAACGGGCAAACTTTTCCTAGCGGCTGACGATACGCAGCGCGTTCGAGCCTACGCTTCGAGGACGGGACTTCCGGGACAAACCCAAAACAGCATCACCCAACTATCGGTACTGGAACGCGAACTATCGAAAGCCCGGCAATATGGCGTAGCCCGCGACAACGAAGAGCTGGAACTGGGCGTGCGCTGTATGGCCGCTGGTATTTACGACGACCAAGGCAAACTGATCGCGGGCCTGTCGATTTCAGCCCCCGCAAACCGCCTCGACGAGGCCTGGCTGCCAAAACTGCAAGCTACAGCCCGGGAGATCTCCAATGCCTTGGGTCTGCCGGGGAAAAGCCAATAGCTTCAGCTGCGATTGGCAACCGAGAGCTCTACGGGCCCCTGCTGGGCGGCAACGCCCTTCTCCAACCAGCGCCGCACTCGCTCGGCGTCGCCGAGCCGACTGAGCTTACCAGCCGAGTCCAGAAATACCATGATCAGCTTGCGACCGGCCACTCTGGCCTGCATAACGAGACACTGGCCCGCCTCCGAGATATAGCCGGTTTTTTGCAGACCGATATCCCAATCCGGATGGCTGACCAACCGGTTGGTGTTGTTGTATTGAAGGGTCTGACGTCCCAAGACCACCTGATGCCCAGAGGAGGTTGAAAGTTCGCGCAAAAGGGCGTCTGCCGAGGCCGCATTAACTAGGAGAGCGAGATCCTGAGCGCTTGATTGGTTTCGGCTGGACAGCCCGGTGGGCTCAACATAGCGGGTGTCTTTCATACCCAGCGCATGCGCCCGGACATTCATCTGCGCAACGAAAGCCCCCATGCCACCGGGGTAGGTGCGGCCCAAAGCATGCGCGGCCCGGTTCTCGCTGGACATCAAGGCAAGAAGAAGAAGCTCGCCACGGCTCAAGCTACTGCCTACCCGTAAGCGCGAAGAGCTTCCCTTCTCGGTATCCACATCATCCTGAGTGATGGTGATCATCTCGTCCATCGGCAACTGGGCCTGACTGATCACCATACCGGTCATCAGCTTGGTCAGGGAGGCGATGGGCAAGACGGCCTGACCATTCTTATTGAAAAGCACCTCCTGGGTATCCTGATCTATCACCAGGGCTACGCTTGAACGGAGAGACAGCGGGTCTGCCACCGCATGTAGCCCGGCCAACTGGCCGAAGGAAGGGCGCGGCGGGGGCGCCGCCCTCTGGACCTGCGCCCCTTGCCTGGATGAGGAACCGACACGCCTGACGGTATTCGATTTGGCCCTCTGACCGGCACGCCGCGGACCAGCCTTGGCAGACTGGGCGCTCTCATTCTTTTTTTTGATCGAAGCCTTGGCTGAACTAGGTTTGCCACTCTCGTTCTTCTGCGCCCAGGCGGGAAAAACCATCAGCATCAGGGCCAACCCAGCACACAGGCCGGCCCGTCTGGGAAAGGATGCAGGCCAGGGAATCGGATTCATAGGCAGATTGACCGAAAAATGGGTTCGCGGGAGTTTATCCAACCTTAAAAAAATGCGCAATATCAAAAACTTGCGTCATCTTTCTCAAGTCGGTCGCCGCCCAACGCGCTGTCTGCCCCCAGCCACTGGCCACTCGTAACACAAAGGGGGGCAGCACCCCCCTTTGAAAGCCGAGCGGCACAAGCATCAACCCTGGGCAGCCACTCGGTCGGCCTTGCTTTGCAGTTTATTGAGTGCACTCAAGTAGGCTTTGGCAGAGGCCACCACGATGTCAGGGTCAGCCCCGACCCCGTTGACCACCCGGCCACTGTTTTGCAGCCGCACGGTGACCTCGCCCTGGCTCTCGGTCGATCCGCTGATGGCGTTGACCGAGTAAAGCACCATTTCCGCGCCGCTCTTCACATGGGCCTCGATGGCCTTCAGGGACGCGTCGACCGGTCCATTACCGTGGGCCTGACTGCGGACTTCCTTGCCACCAATGGTGAACACGATGGAGGCCTGCGGCACCTCTCCGGTCTCGCTGCGCTGGGCCAGGGAGACAAAGCCATACTGCTCCTTTTCACTGGCGATGCTTTCATCGCTGACCAAGGCCAGAATGTCCTCGTCAAAGATCTCGCTCTTGCGATCGGCCAATTCCTTGAAGCGGGCAAAGGCCGCATTGATTTCAGCTTCGCTGTCCAATTGAACGCCGAGGTCCTGCAAACGCTGCTTGAACGCGTTACGCCCGCTGAGTTTGCCCAGAACGATCTTGTTGGCACTCCAGCCTACATCCTCGGCCCGCATGATTTCGTAGGTGTCGCGCGCCTTGAGGACGCCATCCTGATGGATACCCGAAGCGTGGGCGAAAGCATTGGCTCCGACCACGGCTTTGTTCGGCTGCACCACAAAGCCTGTCGTCTGACTAACCATACGGCTGGCCGCCACGATATGCTGGGCATCGATACCCACCTCCAAGCCGAAGTAGTCCCGACGCGTCTTGACCGCCATCACGACTTCTTCCAGGGAACAATTGCCGGCGCGCTCGCCCAGGCCATTGATCGTGCACTCGACCTGCCGGGCCCCACCGATCTTCACGCCTGCCAGTGAGTTGGCGACCGCCATGCCCAGATCGTTGTGGCAATGGACCGACCAAATGGCCTTGTCTGAGTTGGGGATCCGCGTGCGCAGGGTCCGAATGAATTCCCCGTAAAGTTCGGGCACCGCATAACCCACTGTATCGGGGACATTGATGGTGGTTGCGCCTTCGTCGATGACTGCCTCCAGCACCCGGCAGAGAAAATCCAGTTCACTTCGATAGCCATCCTCGGGACTGAACTCGATATCCCCGCAAAGGTTGCGGGCAAAACGAACCGACTGACGCGCCTGCTCGTACACCTGCTCCGGTGTCATACGCAATTTCTTCTCCATGTGCAATGGAGAGGTCGCGATGAACGTGTGGATCCGGGCCCGATTGGCTTTAGCCAAGGCCTCCGCAGCGCGGGCGATGTCCCGATCATTGGCACGCGAGAGGGAGCAAACCGTCGAGTCCTTGATGACATTGGCAATCGCCTGGACCGCCTCAAAGTCGCCGTTGGAACTGGCCGCAAAGCCGGCCTCAATGACATCGACTTTCAGCCTCTCGAGTTGGCGGGCGATCCGCAACTTCTCATCGCGGGTCATAGAGGCACCAGGCGATTGCTCACCATCGCGGAGCGTGGTGTCGAAGATGATCAATTTATCGGTCATATCTGAGTTCCTGTCAGGTTGCACACTGGCCGCATCGTTTAGCTATCAGGGCTCGCCACCAAGAAAAACGGCCCGGATGCTCAAGCAAACGGGCCGTCGAATCAGAAAACGCAAGCGCTACCAACTCCGCCCGATCGGCAGTAGCAGTAGGTTTAGCACCAACGAAGTCATAAAGGGATATTAGCACAGGGATTGGACCGCGTGCAAAGAGGGTTTGGCAAAGCTAAAGCCCGCTTACAGCTATTTGTGCAAACCCTGCTCGTCGGGCTCTTCGGTCGAGGTGGAGATGACGCTGGCCTGCATGCCTCGCGAGCGCCGCCAGACATAGAGAACGTACCCAGAAACCCCATACAAAACAAACAGCCCAAAGATGACCGAGGGCGGATCAATGTTGATGGCCGCAATGCCCAAGGCAATCAGCACGATGACCGCGAACGGTACGCTGCGCTTGAAGCTCACGTCCTTGAAACTGTAGAAAGGTACATTGGTCACCATGGTCAAACCCGCATAGAGCGTCAGCCCAAACATGATCCAACTCACCTCGGACCCTTCGATCCCTGCCTCGGTCATCAGCCATATGAAGCCGGTGACCAAGGCTGCAGCAGCGGGCGATGGAAGACCCTGGAAAAATCTTTTATCAACGACCGCGGTGTTTACATTGAACCGGGCCAAGCGCAAGGCGGCGCAGGCGCAGTAGACAAACGCTGCGATCCATCCCCAACGTCCAATGCCGGTCAAGGCCCACACGTAAGCAATCAGCGCCGGCGCAGCGCCGAAGGACACCATATCGGCCAGCGAATCCATCTGCTCACCAAAAGCGCTCTGGGTGTTGGTCATACGAGCCACGCGTCCGTCAAGACTGTCAAGCACCATGGCGCAAAACACACCGATGGCGGCTTGCTCAAACCGGCCGTTCATGGCCATCACAATGGCGTAAAACCCACCAAACAACGCCGCCAAGGTGAACAGGTTGGGCAGGACGTAAATACCCTTACGCGGCTTCCTGAGCTCGCCTGCCTCAGATTTACCGGTGGATGATTCGGGACTCTCGGACATGGAGCAAGTGTAAGGGCTGCAAATGCAAAGGGCTGCCGGATGGGCAGCCCTTGGGCTCAGAGCGCTCGACGATGGACGAGCGGCCGCATCAGTTGCGGCTCTGATCGACCAACTTGTTCTTTGCAATCCAGGGCATCATGGCGCGCAGTTGAGCGCCCACCACCTCGATGCTGTGCTCAGACATGTTGCGGCGCCGCGCGGTCATGCTGGGGTAGCCGGTACGGCCTTCCAGAATGAACTGCTTGGCATAGTCTCCGTTTTGGATCCGTTTGAGGGCCCGGCGCATCGCCTCACGCGACTGCTCATTGATCACCTCCGGCCCGGTTACATACTCGCCAAATTCAGCATTATTGGAAATCGAGTAGTTCATGTTGGCGATGCCGCCCTCGTAAATCAGGTCGACGATGAGCTTGAGCTCGTGCAGGCACTCGAAGTAGGCCATCTCAGGCGCGTAACCGGCTTCCACCAGAATCTCATAGCCCATCTTGATCAACTCGACCGTCCCACCGCAGAGAACCGCCTGCTCGCCAAACAGATCCGTTTCCGTTTCTTCCTTGAAGTTGGTCTCGATGATGCCGGCCTTGCCACCGCCGTTGGCCATGGCATAAGAAAGCGCCAGATCACGGGCTTTACCGCTGCGGTCCTGATGCACAGCCACCAAGTGCGGCACACCGCCGCCCTGGGTGTAGGTGCTACGTACCGTATGCCCTGGGGCTTTAGGTGCCACCATCCACACGTCCAAATCGGCGCGCGGGACCACCTGGTTGTAGTGAATGTTGAAGCCATGCGCGAAGGCCAAGGAGGCTCCTTTCTTGGCATGGGGCTCCACGTTGTTGCGATAGACCTCCGAGATCTGCTCATCGGGCAGCAGAATCATCACCACATCGGCAGACTTGACCGCCTCATTGACTTCCATGACCGTCAGTCCAGCCTTGCCCACCTTGTCCCAGGAGGCACCGCCCTTGCGCAAACCAACGACGACCTTCACGCCGCTGTCGTTGAGGTTTTGGGCATGGGCGTGGCCCTGGCTGCCGTAGCCGATGATCGCCACGGTCTTGCCCTTGATCAGGCTCAGGTCACAGTCTTTGTCGTAGAACACTTTCATGATGGATCTCCTCTAAGGGTGTTGCCGTTCGCCCTGAGCCTGTCGAAGGGCTCAAGCACCCTGCGAACAGCAGGGCCTCGACAGACTCGACCCGAACGGACGGATGGCCGAGCCTTGCAAAAATCACACGCGCAAAATTCTCTCACCGCGGCCGATGCCGCTGGCCCCAGTGCGCACCGTCTCCAAGATCGCGCTGCGGTCAATCGCCTCCAGAAAAGCGTCGTTCTTGGACTGATCACCTGTCAGCTCAATGGTGTAGCTCTTCTCGGTGACATCGATGATGCGCCCCCTGAAGATATCGGCCATGCGCTTCATCTCCTCGCGCTCTTTACCCACTGCCCGCACTTTGACCATCATGAGTTCACGTTCGGTGTAGGCGCCCTCTGTCAAGTCCACCACCTTGACCACCTCGATCAGGCGGTTCAGATGCTTGGTGATTTGTTCGATCACATCATCGGAACCTGTAGTCTGTATGGTCATCCGGGACAGACTCGGATCCTCGGTCGGAGCCACCGTCAGGGACTCGATGTTGTAGCCACGGGCGGAAAACAGGCCCACCACGCGAGAGAGGGCTCCCGCTTCGTTTTCGATCAAAACCGCAATGATGTGTTTCATGTTTGAACTTCCTCATTTGCCCTGCCCTCCCCTGCACACGGTAATGCGCAGGCTTGGCAAGCCAGAGATTCGTCAGGGAAAGCCCAGCCGCGATGGCCAGGCACGGGATGAAGCGACTACGGCCCCGCTTTAGAGGTCCTCGCTACCCAACAGCATTTCCGTGATGCCCTTGCCAGCCTGCACCATAGGGAAGACGTTTTCGGTGGGATCTGTGCGGAAGTCCATAAACACCGTGCGGTCCTTGAGCTTACGCGCTTCGCGAAGAGCAGGCTCAACGTCCTGGGGGCGCTCAATGAGCATACCCACATGCCCATAGGCCTCGGCCAACTTGACGAAGTTGGGCAAGGCGTCCATGTAGCTGTGGCTATAACGTCCTGAATACTCAATTTCCTGCCATTGGCGCACCATGCCCAGATAGCGATTGTTGAGAGACAGCACTTTGATCGGCGTGTTGTACTGCAAGCAGGTGGAAAGCTCCTGAATGCACATCTGCACCGAACCTTCTCCGGTGACGCAGTAGACCTCGCTCTCGGGCTTGGCCAGCTTGATGCCCACGGCGTAGGGAATGCCCACACCCATGGTGCCCAAACCACCGGAATTGATCCACCGACGAGGCTGGTCGAATTTGTAGAACTGCGCCGCCCACATCTGATGCTGCCCCACATCGGATGTGATATAGGCCTCCACATCGTGGGTCATATTCCAAAGCGTCTCGATGACCATCTGAGGCTTGATGACATCCTTGTTACCGCGGTCGTACTTCAGGCAGTCACGACTGCGCCAAACCTCGATGGTTTCCCACCACTGAGCCAGGGCCTGTGCATCGGGCTTGAGGCCCGACTCCCGGATCATGCCGATCAGCTCAGTCAGTACATCGCGTACATCACCGACGATGGGCACATCCACCTTCACCCGCTTAGAGATACTGGACGGATCGATATCGATGTGGATGATCTTGCGCTCGTTTTGCGCAAAGTGCTTGGGGTTGCCGATCACCCGGTCGTCGAAGCGAGCACCAATGGCAATCAGGACATCGCAGTTCTGCATCGCATTGTTGGCCTCGATCGTGCCGTGCATGCCCAGCATGCCAAGAAACTTGCGATCGGTGGCAGGATAGGCGCCGAGGCCCATCAGGGTATTGGTGCAGGGATAACCGAGCATGTCCACCAGGGCCCGAAGTTCCTGCGAAGCGTTGGAAAGCAGCACGCCGCCACCGCTGTAGATGTAGGGTCGCTTGGCCGTCATCAGCAATTGCAGGGCCTTGCGGATCTGCCCCCCGTGTCCCTTGCGGACCGGGTTGTAACTGCGCATGTCGACGGTCGCGGGGTAGTCGTAGACACACTTTTTGAGCGTGACATCCTTTGGGACATCCACCACCACCGGTCCGGGACGTCCGGACCTCGCGATATGAAAGGCCTTCTTCATGACCGAGGCCAGATCCCGCACATCCTTGACCAGGAAGTTGTGCTTGACGATCGGTCGAGTGATCCCTACCGTGTCGCATTCCTGAAAAGCATCCAGTCCGATAGCGGCCGTCGGGACCTGACCGGTGATGATCACCATCGGAATGCTGTCCATGTAGGCCGTTGCGATCCCAGTGACCGCATTGGTGACGCCCGGCCCCGAGGTGACAAGAGCCACCCCGACCTTGCCGGTCGCACGCGCATAACCGTCAGCGGCATGCACCGCTGCCTGCTCGTGCCGCACGAGCACGTGCTGCATCTTGTCTTGCTTGTAAAGGGCGTCGTAGATGTAGAGAACCGCGCCGCCGGGATAGCCCCAGATGAACTCGACCTCTTCCTCGATCAGGGCTTGGACCAAAATTTCCGCACCCAACATTTCCTGGCCCTTGCCAGAAGCCTGGGCCGCTGCGGCGTTGGCTATTTCTACTTTGGAGATTTCCATGATGAACCTTTGCGAATTTCTCTAACGAAAAACCTTCGGTGCCCCTGGGTGCGCCCTTGTGAAGCGACTGCGGGACTTTGGACTTCAGACCATGACCGGGTGGAACACGCGGCGGATCGAAGCCCGTTTGCCTGTTGAACTGAACTGAGTATTATGACACCAAAGACACAAATAACCCGGTTGGGGTCGTATCCATCATCCAAGCCGGTGACATAATTTCTTCACCCCTCGCCAGCAGCTGCGTGGCCTAGGGTGGAAAACTCGGGCCATCGGCCCCACCGTTTTGCGCTGAATCATCCCTTGGCCTCCGACAACGAACTGTCTGAATTCCTCAAGAGCGTGGAGCGCCGCGCCTTCAAGCGATGTCTCTACCACGTCCGGGATCAGGAGGCTGCCTTGGACATCGTGCAGGAGGGCATGATGAAACTGGCTCAGCATTACGGCGATAAGCCCCTGGCTGAGTTACCCCTGCTGTTTCAGCGTATCCTCACGAATTGCATGCAGGATTGGTTCCGGCGCCAGAAAGCCCGGCAGGCCCTATTTTCGAACCTGAGCGACTTCGAAACCCCGGAAGATTCGGAAATCCTGGACTTTTTGCCTAGTGTGCTCGACGGGGAAGGCGCGGAAAGCGTCCAAGACTCGGTGGAGCGGACCCAGACGCTGCAACTTTTGGAAAATCTCATCATGGAATTACCCGAGCGTCAACGGGAAGCTTTTCTAATGCGTTATTGGGAAGAGATGGATGTCGCAGAGACTGCCGCCGTCATGGGCTGCTCCGAAGGCAGCGTCAAAACGCACTGCTTTCGCGCAGTCCAGGCCCTCAGCAAGGCCCTGAGAGCCCGAGGATTTTCAGCATGAGCCCCACCCTTTCCCGCCATCAAGAGTCACTCATCGACCGGCAAGGCCTGCGACTGGCTGCCCGGCTCAGTCAGGCCAGCGACCAGCTGCCCCGCGACATAGCCGAGCGTCTGCGTGCAGGTCGGGAGCAAGCCCTCGCCCGTCGCAAGGTGGAGGCTCGGACGGCAACGGTAGCCACGGGTTCGATGGCACTGGCTACCGGTCCGGAGGAAGGCATGGGCTGGTTCGGACGTCTGGGAACCTGGCTGGCCTTGTGCCTGCTGGTCGTCGGAATGCTCGGCATTAGTGAAATCCAGAACGAATTAAGGGCTCGTGAGCTGGCCGAAGTAGACTTGGCGCTGCTTCTGGATGATCTCCCCCCTGCGGCCTTTTCCGATCCCGGCTTTATTCAGTTCCTCAAGACAGAAGAGCCCTGAGCGGCTATGAACGATCGCCCCTTCAGCCTTACCGGACCGTCCCAGCGGGATGCGCTGCGAGGGTCCTGCCTTGCAACGGCGCTCATCATCGCTCTTGCCGGCACCCCTGCGCTGTCGGCTCCGTCGCCCCAGGAATCCAAAGTTCAGCTAGCGGCAAACCCCGCGCAGCCCCAGGCCAAAGCCGGCGGGTCAGCAGAGGCGAGGTCGTCCAGCTGGCAGCGGCTCGGCGCCACCGAACGCCAGTCTCTGGCGCCGCTGTCCGGTGTCTGGGACCAGCTGAGCCCGACCCACCGGAAAAAATGGCTAGAAATCTCTCGCAACTTCCCATCGCTCCAATCGCAGGAACAGGCCAAGATGCACGAGCGTATGCGCGAATGGGCTCTGCTCAGTCCTGAAGAGAGGGCTCGCGCCCGGCTCAATTTCGGCAAGACCGCCGAGATCGCCCGCGAACTCAGTCCGGCGGAGAAACTGGCCAAGTGGCAGGCCTACCAAGCCCTGTCCCCCGAGCAGCGCCTCAAACTCGCCGAACAAGCCCGCCCCCGCAATCTCGGGGCTGCGCCGGCCGCTCAGCCCATACCACCACAAAAGCTGGCCGTACTGCCTGCCCCGGCCGCAGCCCGTAGCCCCAAGATGACGGAAGCGACGGACAATGCGGTGGCGGCCGAAGAATCCTCCGGCAACCAATAGTCCTCCCGCCTAGATCCGGAATAAGGACGGCGCCCGGCCGTCCCAGCGTCATGCCTCAAGCACCCACCGACCCACCGCAGGCTTTGAGCTTTGAGAGCGCCCCGACACCGTCGGTCCTGCGCCGCATGGCCTGCTGGTGCTATGAGGGCGTCCTTCTGTTTGCGGTGATCTTCATCGCCAGCTACCTGTTCAGTTCCCTCAGCCAAACTCGGCATGCCCTGGAAAACCGGGCGGCCCAGCAGGCCTTTCTGTTTCTGGTGTTGGGCATCTATTTCGGGTGGTTCTGGTCACGCGGTCAGACCCTGGCCATGAAAACCTGGCATATCCGAGTGGTCCGGCGTGACGGTCAGCCTCTGTCTCAAAAGCAGGCCTTGGGGCGATACTTGCTGAGTTGGATGTGGTTTCTACCCCCTCTCGCGGCTGTACAGGCTTTGAATCTGGATGCCCGTTTTTCACTGGCTGCGAGCTTTTTGTGGATCTTTTTTTGGGCGGCGCTGGCCTTCCTGCACAAAGATCGCCAGTTCTTGCACGACGCACTTGCAGGCACGCGCCTGATCGACTCCAAAGCCGATCAGGCCGCTGCGCGGGCGCAAATGTAGGCTGCCGCCAATCGGAGAGTCACTCTCACTATGCAGCTCTTCAAGTCCCCATGAGCCACGGTTTGCCTGCACTTGCCCCGCCACCGGAGTCTGATGCACCGGTGGGTTTACTGACCGTCATGGCGATCGTTCATGCTGACCGAGAGTGGTGTCTGCGATGAATCCCAATTTCTCAATTTGCGTCTACTGTGGTTCCCGCAAGGGGGCCGATCCTCGCTGGGCCGAACAGGCCCATATCGTCGGACGCTGGATTGCCGAGCACGGCGGCCAGCTGGTCTATGGCGGAGGACGCAACGGACTGATGGGTATCCTGGCCGACGCCACGCTGCAGGCCGGTGGTCGAGTGGTCGGGGTCATTCCGAAGGCATTGGTCGAGCGTGAGTTCGCGCACCGCGACTGCACCGAATTGCATGTGGTCGAGACCATGCACGAGCGCAAACACATCATGGCCGACCGAGCCGATGCCTTCCTGGCCCTGCCCGGAGGGATCGGAACCCTGGAAGAATTCTTCGAAGTCTGGACCTGGCGCCAGCTGGGGTACCACAACAAGCCGGTCGGCTTACTCAATCATGGGGACTACTACGGGGCCTTGCTGAAGTTCCTGCAACACGGCGTCACGGAGCAATTCATGGGCACTTGGCAAATGGACCTGATTGCCGTCGACGACGACGCCCCCCGGCTCCTGCAGAAGCTGGTTCAAAACGCGGGGCTCGGCAGTGCGAGCGGCCTGAACCAAATCTGAACGCTACGCGTCGCCAATCAGACTGCGGACTCGTCCTGCTCACCGGTGCGAATTCGCACCACGCGTTCAACACTGGTCACAAAAATCTTGCCATCGCCGATCTTGCCGGTGCGCGCCACCTTGACGATGGCATCCACACAGCGGTCCACGTCGTCGGACTTGACGACCACTTCGACCTTGACCTTGGGCAAAAAATCGACCACGTACTCGGCGCCGCGATAAAGCTCGGTGTGACCTTTTTGACGCCCGAAGCCCTTGACTTCGGTCACCGTCAGGCCGGTGACTCCCACCTCGGCCAGCGCTTCGCGGACCTCTTCGAGCTTGAACGGTTTGATGATCGCAGTGATTTGCTTCATGAGAACTCCAGGCAGTCTGCCGCAATTGTGACTGATCCAGGCGGGCGCCGGCTCAAGCCCTGAAACGGCTGGTGATCGGGTAGCGCCAGTCTTTGCCAAAACTCCGGTGACTGACCCGGATACCCACCGGCGCTTGGCGGCGCTTGTATTCGTTGATCTTGATCAGGCGGGTGACCTGCTCGACCACCTGTCGATCAAAACCCGCCGCCACGATATCCTCGATTCGCTCGTCATTTTCCATGTAACGCACCAAGATGGCATCGAGAACCTCGTAGGGGGGCAAGCTGTCCTGGTCGGTCTGGTCCGGCCGCAACTCGGCCGAAGGCGGACGAGTGATGATGCGTTCGGGTATCGGGCTGGCGCCGGTCCCGTAGGGGTCATGGGCATTGCGCCAACGAGCCAGCTCAAAAACCGTTGTTTTGAGCAGGTCCTTGATCACCGCAAATCCGCCCGCCATATCGCCATAGAGCGTGCAATACCCAGTGGCCATCTCACTCTTATTCCCGGTGGTCAGAACGATGGAGCCAAACTTGTTGGACAAAGCCATCAAGATCACGCCGCGGATCCGGGCCTGGATGTTCTCCTCGGTCGCATCGATCGGCTGATCGGCGAACTCGCCGGCCAGTGTGGACAAAAAGGCTTCAAACTCAGGGACGATCGAGTACTCGTCGTAACGCACGCCCAGACGCCGCGCCATTTCGCGCGCATCTTCCAGCGAGATGGCTGCCGTGTAAGGCGAGGGCATCATCACCGCTCTCACACGCTGCGAGCCCAGCGCGTCGACGGCCACCGCCAGTACCAAAGCCGAATCAATGCCGCCAGACAGGCCGAGCAGCGCGCCCGGGAAGCCGTTCTTGCCAAGGTAATCGCGCACCCCCAAAACCAGCGCATCCCACAGATCGGCCCGCACATCGCGCAAGGGCGCGATCGAACCCCGCAGAACCAACGGACCAGCAACCCCGCCCTGCGCAGTCAGGCACAAAGACTCCTCCTGAAAGCTCCTGGCACGGCCGGCCAGTTGCCCGTCAGCCTGCAAGCCAAACGAAGCACCCTCGAAAACCACCTCGTCCTGACCACCGACCAAATGCGCAAAAACCAGGGGAAGCCCCGTTTGGCGGGCGCGCAGCGCCATCGCCGCCTCCCGCTCCGCGGACTTGCCGGCATGGAAGGGCGATGCATTGATGACCGCCAGCAACTGCGCACCCGCCTGGCGAGCCTGAAGCGCCGGCCCTTCGAACCAGGCGTCCTCGCAGATCAGCAAGCCCACCCGCACCGCCTGCTCGCCCTCACCAACTGCAAACACACAAGGATCTGCGCCCGGAGCGAAATACCGGCGCTCATCGAACACCTGGTAGTTGGGCAATTGCTGTTTGGCATAGGTGTGCAGCCTCTGGCCCTGGCAAAGCACATGGGCCGCATTAAGGAGTTGGGGCACGCTGATGCTGCGGGTTCGAAGGCCACCCGGCCGACTAAGCAGCGATGGCCCGCCCACCACCACATACAGCCCAGGCAAGTCTGCCAAATCGCGCGCCACTCGGTCGACGGCTTCCTCGCAGGCCTGTACAAAAGCCGGTCGCAAATAAAGGTCTTCTGCGGCGTAACCGCAGATGGCCAGTTCGGCGGTGAGTACCAGGCGACAGCCCTCCGCATAGGCTGCGCGAGCCGCGTCGACGATCTTGCGGGCGTTACCCTGCATATCGCCCACGCAGTAATTGAGTTGGGCCACGCAGATCTTCAGCGACATGGGAATGACAGGACCGGATGAGGAGAAACGCCGCGAACAGAACACAATCGTCCATGGCCGAAAAAGATTATGTCATCCGGGTGCTGGAAGGGTGGGATGCGATCACAGCAACCCAGTGGAACGGTCTGCTCGCCGCTCAAGCCGGTCGAGCCGACCCGCCCTTCATGCGCTATGAGTACCTCTCAGCCCTGCAGCGAAGCGGCAGCGCTACAGACCAGACCGGTTGGCACCTGCGGCTACTGACCTTGTGGGTGGGCACCGATCTGGCTGCCGCCTGCGCCGTCTACCTGAAGGACCATTCCTACGGGGAATACGTCTTCGATTGGGCCTGGGCGCGGGCCTATCAGCAGCACGGCCTGAATTACTACCCCAAGGCCCTGGTAGCCTGCCCCTTCACCCCCGTCACCGGGGCACGACTATTGGCCAGGAATCAAGCAAGCCGTGAGGCTTTACTGGCCGCCTTGCTGGACTGGTGTAGGGCAGAGGGCCTGTCATCGCTGCATCTGCTGTTCCTGGACCCGGTCGACGCGGCAGCCTGCAAGACCGCTGGCCTGATGCTGCGTCAGACCTTACAGTTTCACTGGGAGAACCAACGCCAGGATCCCTCCGGGTCAACGGTGCGGCCCTACCGGGACTTTGAGGACTTTCTCTCCCGCCTGAGCCAGGACAAGCGCAAGAAGGTCCGACAGGAGCGCAGAAAAGTGGCTGAGGCTGGCGTGAACTTCAGATCGCTGCGCGGAGCCTGCATTCAGGAGAGCGACTGGGACTTCTTCTATCAGTGCTACGAACGCACCTATTTAGAGCACGGCAACGCTCCTTACCTGAGCCGCGATTTTTTCCATCGCATGGCTCGAGAACTACCGGAATGCTGGTTGCTGTTCATCGCCGAGCGGTCCGGCCGGGCCATCGCCTGCAGCCTGATCGGCCTGAAGGCACACGCCGACCCCTCAAAGAGCCCCGAGGCCGCCTATGGTCGCTATTGGGGGGCTCTGGAGCGAGTCGACTGTCTGCATTTCGAGGCCTGTTACTACCAGCCTCTCCAATGGTGCATCGAGCACGGCGTGCAGCGTTTCGAGGGCGGCGCCCAGGGGGAACACAAAATGGCCCGGGCCTTGATGCCGACCGCCACACTCAGCGCACACTGGCTTTCACATCCAGCCTTCGCCGATGCGGTCAAACAGTTTTTAGAACGCGAAGATCACGGGGTCCGCGACTATCTGGAATCACTTTCCGAACGCAGCCCCTTCCGCCGGGCCTGAGTCAGGCCGACGGACCTCGCCCATCAGGAATTGCGTCCCGACCGGCGGTAGTTCTCGATACCGCTCATGATCTCCCGGTGGGCAGCTTCCTTGCCTTCCCAGCCCAGCACCTTGACCCACTTGCCCGGCTCAAGGTCTTTGTAGTGCTCAAAAAAATGTGCGATGGTCTTCAAGCGCATCGGATTGAGATCCTCAGGCTTTTGCCACTGGGTGTAAATCGACAGGATCTTGTCGATGGGCACGGCCAGCACCTTGCCGTCCTCACCGGCCTCATCCTGCATTTTCAAAATGCCAAGTGCACGGCATGGCACCACCACGCCGGGAATGAGCGGTACCGGGGTGATGACCAGCACGTCAACCGGATCACCGTCGCCGGAAATTGTTTTGGGCACATAGCCGTAATTGGTCGGGTAGTGCATCGCGGTGCTCATGAAGCGGT
>CAZATV010000029.1:0-28848 GCA_964488145.1 uncultured Polaromonas sp. | reverse complement strand
GCAGCCACCGTGGCGTCGATGTCGGCGTCGGTGTGCGCGGCGCTGACAAAGCCGGCCTCGTACAGCGCCGGGGCGAAGTACACGCCAGCGTCGAGCATGGCGTGAAAGAAGGCGTTGAACTTGGGGCCGTCGGTGGTCATCACGGTGGCGTAGTTCTGCGGCAGTTCCTTCATCAGGAAAAAGCCGAACATGCCGCCCTGGCTGTCGCCGCAAAACGCCTGGCCGCCGGCGTGCGCGGCTTCGGTCAGACCGGCCACTAGGCGCTGGGTTTTTGCGCCCAGGGCTTCAAAAAAGCCGGGCTTGCTGATCTCGCGCAGGGTGGCCAGGCCGCAGGCGGTGGCCACGGGGTTGCCGCTGAGCGTGCCGGCCTGGTAGACCGGTCCCAGGGGCGCCAGCTTTTCCATGACGGCGCGTTTGCCGCCGAAGGCCGCCAGCGGCATCCCGCCGCCAATGACCTTGCCGAGCACCGTCCTGTCGGGCTCGAAGCCCGGGATGAGTTGGGCGTAAATGCTTTGCGCACTACCGAGGGCAACCCTAAAGCCGCTCATCACCTCGTCGAACACCAGCAGCGCGCCGTGCTGGCTGCACAGCTCGCGGCAGCGTTTCATGAAAGGCACACTGGCGCGCACGAAGTTCATGTTGCCAGCGATCGGCTCGATCATCAGGCAGGCCAGTTCGGCCCCGTGCAGCTTGAAGGCTTCTTCGAGCTGTTCGAGGTTGTTGTACTCCAGCACCAAGGTCTGCGCCACCACCTCGGGTGGCACGCCGGCGCTGGTGGGGTTGCCAAAGGTGGCCAGGCCCGAACCGGCCTTGACCAGCAGTGCGTCGGCATGGCCGTGGTAGCAGCCCTCGAACTTGATGATCTTGCTGCGCCCAGTGGCCCCGCGTGCCAGGCGCAGCGCGCTCATGCCGGCCTCGGTGCCTGAGCTGACCAGTCGCACCATCTCCAGGGAGGGCACTTGCGCGATGATGGCCTCGGCCAGTTCGACCTCACGCTCGGTGGGGGCGCCAAAGGAAAAGCCATCGAGTGCGGCTTTTTGCACCGCCTCCATCACCGCCGGGTGGCCGTGGCCCAGGATCATCGGGCCCCAGGAGCCGATGTAGTCGATGTATTTTTTGCCGTCGGCGTCCCAGAAGTAGGCCCCCTGTGCGCGTTGCACAAAGCGGGGCGTGCCACCCACGGCGCGAAAGGCTCGTACGGGCGAGTTGACGCCGCCGGGAATGACGGCCTTGGCGCGTTCGAACAGCGTGTCGTTCATCGAGGGTTTATTGCTTGGTGCCATGGGGAGGGAGTTCGAAGTGGTCGGCCGATGCGGGCCGGATGTCGGTGTCGGGCTCGCTGTCGTCGGCCGATGCCTGGGCCCAGAACAGGCGATCGGGAACCAGATGCCCCATGCCGGGCGCAAAACCGGCATCGAGGCAGTGATCGAGGTAGCTTAGCGCCTCGGCGGTGGCGGTTTGCAGGTCGTTGCCGCTGGCCAGCAGTGCCGCCAGTGCGGCCGACAGCGTATCACCGGTGCCGCTGAAGTTGGCATCAAAATGTTCGAACTTTTCGCTGTAGAGCACCGCTTGTGGGCTGGCCAGGGCGTTGTCAAGATAGTGCCCGAGGACCGGCATCCCGGTAACCAGGGTATAGGCTACGCCTGAATCGGCCGCTGCCTTGGCGATATCTCGCGCGCTGGGGGGCTTGTCGCCGCTCCAATCGGGCAACAGCCAGCGCCAGAGGGTGCTGTGATTGCCCACCAGTACCGTGGTTTGTGGCAGCAACAATTCGCGAAAGGCATCGAGGTAGCTGTCGATCTGGTCGTCTTCCCACCAGGACAGACCCGGCATGAAGGCAATCAGCGGCACATCCGCATAGTCGCTGGCAATCTCCGCGATGGTGCTGATGGTCTCGGGCGTGCCCACAAAACCAACCTTGATGGCGCCCACACTCATGTCTTCCAGTGCGCTTCTGGCCTGTTCGGCCACGGCGTCTTCGTCCAGGGGGAAATGGTCGAAGATTTCGGCGGTGTCTCGGCTGTAGGCCCCGGTGACCACCGGCAGCGCATGGGCACCGGTGGAGGCCATGGTCGCAACGTCAGCGGCCAGCCCACCGGCTCCGCTGGGGTCATTGGCATTGAAGCTCATGACGCAGGCGGGCGCCGAGGCCTCGGCCCTGTCCGCGTCTTCTGCACTGACAGGTCGGTCGGACGGATCGGGTAGGGGCGCCATGGTCTTTATGACGTAGGGGCGGCTGCGGTAGCCCACCGACCCTACAATCGCGGCCATTCTATTAGAACGACACCGAGCTAACGTGACCGAATCTTCTGCCCTGACCACCTGGATGTGCCTGATCTGCGGCTGGATCTACGATGAAGCTGCAGGCTACCCTGAAGACGGCATTGCGCCGGGCACCCGTTGGGCCGATGTGCCGATGAACTGGACCTGTCCGGAGTGCGGCGCCCGTAAGGAAGATTTCGAGATGGTGCAAATCTGATCAGCCCCTGAACAGGGCCGCCGGCGGCTGCGCCAGAGCGTTGCCCTTCAACAGGACTTTTTGTTGTTGTAGCGCCGCCTCTCAAGCCGTTTTCTTGACCACCGCATAGCGGTCCAAGGTTCGCGCCCGCGCCTGGTCATGGGCCACCAGGGGCCGTGGGTAGTTTTCGCCAAGTTTGACGCCAGCGGCCGCCAGTTCCAGCGGCGAGGCCTCCCAGGGCGCATGGATGGCCTGATCTGACAAACCCGCCAGTTGCGGCAAGTAGCGCCGGATGAACTTGCCCGCTTCATCAAATTTGCGGCTCTGACTGACTGGGTTGAAGATGCGGAAATAAGGCTGCGCATCGCAGCCCGAGCTTGACGCCCATTGCCAGCCGCCATTGTTGGAGGCCAAATCAAAATCGTTGAGATGGCGGGCAAAGTAGCGTTCACCCCAGCGCCAGTCAATGCCCAGATCCTTGATCAGGAAGCAGGCGGTCACCATGCGCAATCGGTTGTGCATGTAGCCACTGGTGTTGAGCTGGGCCATGGCGGCATCGACCAGGGGATAGCCGGTGCGCCCTTCGCACCAAGCGGCAAACAGTTCCTCAGCCTGCGGTCCGCTTTCCCAGACGATGGCGTCGTACTCGGGCTTGAAGGACCGCCCGGCCACATGCGGGAAGTTGGCCAGAATCTGGGCGTAGAAGTCGCGCCAGATCAATTCGCTCAGCCAGGTCATCGCGCCTTCGCTGCCCCGGGCTTGCCGCTTCATGGCTTCGGCGGCCAGGGCGCGGATGGACAGGGTACCAAAGCGCAGGTGAACGCCTAGATAACTGGGTCCCTTGACGGCTGGGAAGTTGCGTTGGGTGTCGTAGCGATCAATACGCCCGAGAAAGTCCTGCAGCAGGGCCGCTGCCGCCTTTTCCCCCGGTGCCATGCCCAACTGACGCAGATTGCTGACTTCGAATCCGATGTCGGCGAGCGTCGGTACCCGAGCTTGTGGCCCCTCGGGCCTGTCGGCCAAGGCCCCAGCGTGGGGCTCGATCGGCCATCCAGCCAGATGCCGGTCCGTCAGGGCCTTGAGCCAGGCATTTTTGTAGGGCGTAAAGACGCCATAGGGTCGCCCCGACTGGGTAAGCACTTCCTGTCGCTCAAAGATGACATGGTCCTTAAAGCTGTGAAAGGCCACCCCTTGCTGGGCCAGCGTTTGGGCTACTGCAGCATCGCGGCTGAGCGCCTGGGGCTCGTCGTCGTGGTTGGTAAACACCGCCTGCACTTGCCAGCGGGCGACCAACTCCGGCAGGGCTTGGCGGGCCCAACCGTACTCGACCAGCAAGCCGGCGCGTTTGCGGCCGTGTGCGGCACCCAATTCGTGCAGGCGCTGATCCAGTTCTTCCAGGGAACCGAGGATAAATTCAACGCGCCGATCGGTGCGGGGCAGTTCGTCGAGGATTTCGCGATCGAGCACGAACAGGCACAACACCTCTCGGCAATGGTTTAGGGCTTGGTGCAGGGCGTGATGATCATGAGCGCGCAGATCGCGCCGAAACCAGACCAGGCCGCGGTCGTAAGTCTTGGGCATTCGCACATCTTAGGCCCGCGGTTCCAGCCCTGCCGCGGGTGGGCCCGACGCTCGACTGTGGCGCGGGGCCGATGGGTCAGGTTCATCGGATAGCCCTGCGGGCCCCCCGGTCTGTTCAAACTTCGGTGGCGTTGCGCCTCCCGACCCTAAAATGTCGACCATGTCGTCCGATCATGACGCCTCTAATCTGACCCATCATTTCCTGATCGCCATGCCGGGCGTCAGTGATGAGCCCTTTGTCCGCAGTGTGGTCTACATGTGCGAGCACAGCAACCGGGGCGCCTTGGGCCTGGTCATCAACAAGCCCAGCGACATCAGCATCAAGCACCTGTTCGACAAGGTCGAAATGCCGCTGCGACGCGAAGACCTGAGCGCCCAGCCGGTCTTCCAGGGCGGGCCGGTGCAGGTGGAGCGCGGTTTCGTGTTGCATGAATCCATGAGCACCGGATCGGATGAGTCGGCCTATGGCTCGACCATGAGCATTCCCGGCGGCCTCGAAATGACGACTTCGCGCGACATCCTGGAGGCCTTGTCCACCGGCGCCGGCCCCCGCAAGGTCTTTGTGTCCCTGGGCTACTCGGCCTGGGCTGAGGGACAGCTTGAATCGGAGATCGGCGAGAACAGCTGGTTGACGGTGCAGGCCGACCCGGCGCTTATTTTTGACACGCCGATCGAGCAGCGCTACGAAAAAGCGCTCGGCCTGCTGGGCCTACAAAGCTGGATGCTCTCCTCTGGAGTCGGTCACGCATGAGTTCGGGGCGGCTGGCCGACCCGGCGCAGGCCCAAACCTTTCTGGCGTTCGATTTCGGTCTGCAGCGCACCGGCGTGGCTACGGGCAACCGGATCACCCGAACCGCCACTGCTCAAGCCACCATTCGGGCCAGTGGTCAGGCCCGTTGGCCGGCCTTGGGAGAGCGTATTGCTCAGTGGCAGCCCGATGCCCTGGTGGTGGGCATTCCCTTCCATCCGGATGGCGCTGCGCATGAGAACACTTTGCGCGCGCAGCGCTTTGCGCGCCAGTTGCGGGGTCGTTTTGGTCTGCCGGTCTTTGAGGTCGATGAGCGGTATTCCACTACGCAAGCGCTCGCCGAGGGCCACTGTGATCCGGATGCGGGTGCGGCCTGCATAATCCTCGAGCAGTTTTTACGGAGTCTGGCATGACAGTTTCCCCCCATCAACCCGCCGCCCTGCCTGGGGGTGGCCCGTGAGTGCACTCACTCTCGATGCCGAGGCCTTGTATGCCGATCTGCGGCGCGGGGTGCAGGCCCTGTTGGCCGAACGCTCTGGCCAGGCGGTGTATCTGGTGGGCGTTGCCTCCGGCGGGGTGTGGCTGGCCGAGCGCCTTGAGCGGGACCTGGGCCTGATCCATCCGATGGGCGTTTTGTCGTCGTCCATGCACCGCGATGATTTTTCGCAGCGCGGGCTCTCTGGCACGGCCCAGACCCAGCTCCCCTTTGATGTGGAGGGGGCGCACCTGATCGTGCTCGACGATGTGCTTTATACCGGCCGTACCGTGCGGGCGGTGCTCAATGAGCTCTTCGACTATGGCCGGCCCGCCAGTGTCAAGCTCGCCGTACTGGTCGACCGGGGCGGGCGCCAACTGCCCGTGCAGGCTGATGTGGCGGCGGCCCGCATTCACCTGCCGGCCAGTCAAAGTCTGCAACTGGCCCGTGATGCGGCCGGCCGACTCTCCCTTGAAGTGCAGGGGGCCTGAGCGATGCTCTACAAGCGCAATCCGCAACTCAATCGCAACGGTGAGCTGATCCATCTTCTCTCCATTGAGGGCCTGCCACGCGATATCCTGCTGCAAATTCTGGACACCGCTGACCGTTTCGTCAGCGTCAATGACCGCGAGGTCAAGAAGGTTCCGTTGCTGCGGGGCAAGAGCGTTTTCAACCTCTTCTTTGAAAACTCCACCCGGACCCGAACCACCTTTGAAATTGCTGCCACACGCCTGTCGGCCGATGTGATCAACCTGGATATCGCCCGTTCCTCGGCCTCCAAGGGTGAATCTTTGCTGGACACGATTGCCAACCTGTCGGCCATGGCCGCTGACCTGTTTGTGGTTCGGCACAGCGAATCGGGTGCGCCGCATCTGATAGCCCGCCACGTGGCCCCGCATGTGCACGTGGTCAATGCGGGTGACGGACGGCATGCCCATCCCACGCAGGGGCTGCTGGACATGTACACCATACGCCACTACAAAAAGGATTTTTCCGGGCTGACCGTCGCCATCGTGGGCGATGTGCTGCACTCGCGAGTGGCGCGCTCGGACATCCATGCACTGACCACCCTGGGCTGCCCCGAGGTGCGGGTGGTCGGCCCCCGCACCCTGGTGCCCTCCGACATGGCGCAGATGGGCGTTCGGGTCTGCCACAACCTGGAGGAAGGCTTGCGGGGTGCCGATGTGATCATCATGCTGCGTCTGCAAAACGAGCGCATGAGCGGTGCGCTCTTGCCCTCCAGTCAGGAGTTTTTCAAGAATTTCGGCCTGACCCCCGAACGTCTGCAACTGGCCCAGCCTGATGCCATCGTCATGCATCCCGGGCCGATCAACCGGGGGGTAGAAATCGATTCGGCGGTGGTCGATGGCCAGCAGAGCGTGATCTTGCCGCAGGTTACCTTTGGTATTGCGGTACGGATGGCGGTGATGAGTCTGGTGGCGGGGAACGAAGCATGAAGATCCTCATCAAGAACGGCCGTGTCATCGATCCGGCCACCGGTTTTGATCAGCCGGCTGACCTGGCGATTGCCGATGGCAACGTGGCGGCCCTCGGTGTGGTGCCCCCCGACTTTGCAGCCGACCGCATCCTCGATGCCCGTCATTGCGTGGTGGCGCCGGGTCTGGTGGATCTGGCTGCGCGCCTGGGTGAGCCGGGCCATGAGCACGAGGGCATGCTCGAATGCGAGCTGGCCGCGGCTGCAGCCGGCGGCATCACCAGTCTGGTCTGTCCGCCCGATACCGACCCGGTGCTCGATGAGCCCGGCCTGGTGGAAATGCTGCGCTCGCGCTCGGAGCGACGGTCAGCGCCGCGGGTTTTTCCCCTGGGGGCGCTCACCCGTGGCCTGTCCGGCGAGACCCTCACTGAAATGAAGGCCTTGGCCGAATCCGGTTGTGTGGGCTTTAGCCAGGCCGAGGTCGCCTTGCGGGACACGCAGGTGTTGCAGCGCGCCATGCAGTACGCCGCCACCTTTGATCTGTCCGTCTGGATGCGGCCTCGTGATCCCTGGCTGGGCAAAGGGGTGGCCGCCAGCGGAGCCTTGGCTACCCGACTGGGTCTCGCGGGCGTGCCGGTGGCCGCTGAGACCGTGGCCCTGCACACCCTCTTCGAATTGGTGCGAAGCACCCGGGTACGCCTGCATGTGTGTCGCATCAGCAGTGCCGCCGGGGTGCGCCTGGTGGAGGCCGCCAAGGCCGAGGGTTTGCCGGTCACCTGCGATGTCAGCATCAACAACCTGCTGCTCACCGATACCGATATTGGTTACTTCGACAGTCGCATGCGGCTTGACCCACCGCTGCGGCAGCAGCAGGATCGACAGGCCCTTGGGCAAGCCCTCAAGGATGGCGTTATCGATGCATTGGTGTCGGATCACACACCGGTCAAGGATGACGACAAGGCGCTGCCGTTCGCGCAGGCCGAGCCGGGTGCCAGTGGCCTGGAACTGCTGCTGGGATTGGCCTGCAAATGGGGCCAGACGCAAGGCGTGGAGTTGCCTCAGGTGCTGGCCCGGCTCAGCAGCCATCCGGCGCGTGTATTGGGGCCGGCGCTGGCAGGCTTGCAAGGCAGCCTCGGCCAGTTACGGGTGGGCGGTGTGGCCGATCTTTGCATCTTTGACCCTGCGGGCGAATGGACCGTGGGGTCGCCGACGTTGCGCAGCCGGGGCCGGCACACGCCTTTTGAAGGTCACGCCTTGCCGGCTCGGGTGCGTTGGACCCTGGTGGCCGGCCGCATCGCTTACGAGGCTTGAGGGTGGTGCGGCTGTTGTCGCGGCCTCGGGTGGCGGGACGGCTGCTGCGTGTGCTGTGGCAGATCGTCCGGGGTTTCTGGATCATTCGACGGCAGTTCTCCCGCCTGGAGGCGGCCGAACGACAACAGCATGTGCAGCACTGGGCTGCTCAAATGCTCCGGGCCCTGGGCATCGAGCTGCGGCGTCAGGGCCCGCCCCTGGCCCGCGGCCCGGTGCTCCTGGTGGCCAACCACATTTCCTGGCTGGACATTCTGGTGTTGCATGCGGCGGGCTACTGCCGCTTCATTTCCAAGGCGGATGTGCGGCGCTGGCCCCTGATTGGCTACATGGCGCATGAGGCCGGCACGCTGTTCATCGAGCGCGAGTCGCGGCGCGATGCGCATCGCATGGTTTACTTCATGGCCGAGCGTTTACAGGCCGGTGACGTGCTCGCCGTCTTTCCGGAAGGCACCACCAGCGATGGCGTGGTGCTCAAGCCCTTCCATGCCAACCTGATTCAGGCAGCCATCCTGGCCGATGTGCCGGTGCAGCCGCTGGCGCTGCGCTTTGTCGACGGCAGTAGCGGCCAGACCAGTCACGCACCGCGCTTTGTGGACGACGACACCCTGGTTGGCTCCGTGCTGCGCACCCTGGCGGCGCAGGGCGTGCAGGCGCATGTGCTGATCGGCCCGCCCGAGCACCACGCGGGCCGCGACCGCAGGCGATGGGCGCAGGATCTGCGCGAGCAGGTGCTCAATCTGCGAGATGGATGAACCGCCCGGTCTCGGCCGCGCACTCCCCCGCTTGGCCGCAGGGCATCTGGCACAGATCGCGCTGCTGTGGCGCGCAGGTGCGCGCAAAGGTCACCACATGGTCGACCTGGGCGCGTATGCCTATCCATTCGCCCAGGGTGTGGTCGTGGTGGCTGGGGACATGGGCCATCAGCGTGTGGCCACTGGCCAGGCGCAGGGTGTAGAGAAACTCTGAGCCCCTGAAGGCCTTTCGGATGATCTCGGCTTTGACCGGCGCGTCGTCATCATGCACGATGTCATCGGCGCGCAGAAGCACATCGCACTGCCCCCCCTCAAACGCGCCGGGCAAGGGACATTCGGCCACATCACTGAGTCGACCGACCGGTGTATCAACCACGATCTGTCCGTCGACTTCATGCAGGGTCGCCGGGGTGAACACGCCATGCCCGATGAAGTCAGCCACGAAGCGGGTGGCTGGCCGGTGGTAAAGGCTGTAGGCCTCGTCCCATTGGTGCAGCCGCCCCTCGTGCATGACGCCGATGACATCGCCGATGGCAAAGGCTTCGAGCTGGTCGTGGGTGACAAACAGTGCAGTAGCCCCCGCGGCCTTGAGGATGCCGCGCAGTTCATGCGCCAATCGCTCGCGCAGCTCGACATCCAGATTGGAAAAAGGTTCATCGAGCAGCAGCAGCCTGGGTTTGGGGGCCAGCGCCCGCGCCAGCGCCACCCGCTGCTGCTGACCGCCCGAGAGTTGATGGGCAAACAGATGCCCGGCCTGCTCCAGGCCGACCAGGGCCAGCACTTGGGCCACCCGGGCGCTGCGTTCGCTGGGTTTGAGGCCTTGCAGACCGAAGGCGATGTTCCCGTTCACATCGAGATGCGGGAACAGCGCGTAGTCCTGAAACACCATACCGATGCGCCGCGACTCCGGGGCCACATGGTGGCCGGGTTGACTGACCAACTCCCCGCCCAGACGGATAAGGCCGGCATCGGCTTTTTCCAGGCCAGCGATGGCGCGCAGCAAAGTGGTCTTGCCGCAGCCCGAGGGCCCGATCAGCACACCGATCCCTCCAGCGGGCAGACCCAGACTGACCGAATCCACCGCGGGCAGCGGTCGTCCCGGGTAGCGCACACTCAGATCGGAGACTTCCAAAAACATGACTCGATTTTACGATTTTTAGGCTAAATGCGTACAATTCTCATTTACAGCCTGGTCTCCCGTTTCGTGCCCTGAACTTTGGACAGGGTGCCCAGGGTTCCCATCGACTCATGCGCCCCCCTCTTTTTCCATCGTTTGCCGTGCTGCTCTTGCCGATGTTGCTGGGTCTGCCGGTGATGGCTGTCCTCGCCTCCTGGTTCGAACTCGACCGTCAGGCCTGGGCCTTGCTGTTGGGGATGGGTTCGACGGTTCTGCCCGACTATGCCCTGACTACTTTGGGTCTGTGTGCGGCCGTGGCCGTGGGGGTGACCGTACTGGGGTCGGCGACGGCTTGCGCGGTGGCGTTGTTTGAGTTTCCCGGGCGGCGAATCTTCGAGTGGGCGCTTTTGTTGCCGCTGGCCATGCCGGCTTATGTGGTCGCTTTCGCCTATACCGACTTTTTACAGTTCTCCGGGCCTTTGCAGACGACGCTGCGCAGCGCCTTGGGCCTGCAGGGCCGCCTGATTCCGGATGTCCAGAGCCTTTGGGGCGCGGTTTTGGTCTTCACCGTGTGCCTGTACCCCTATGTCTATTTGCTAGTGCGCACGGCGCTGGCCGAGCGCGCGGTCCATCTGATGGAGGCGGCCCGTCTGCTGGGCGCGCCGCTGCGCCGACGGCTGGCCGAGGTGGCCTTGCCTCTGGCGCGTCCGGCGGTGGCCGCTGGTGTGGGCTTGGCGCTGATGGAAACGCTGGCTGATTTTGGCGTGTCGAGTCATTTGGGGGTGCAGACGTTCACTGCGGGCATCTACAAGGCCTGGCTGGCCATGGACAACCGTGCGGTGGCGGCCCAACTGGCCACCGTGCTCTTGTTCATCGTGGCCGCCCTGTTGGCTGTCGAGCGGGCAGCGCAGCGGCGCTTGCGCTTTAGCGACGCCCGGGGAGGGGGCCGCGCCGGTGCGGCGGAATCCCAGCCGGTGCGGCTGCAAGGCGGCCAGGCCGTCTGGGCCTGGGTTTTGTGTGCAGGACCCATTGCGCTGGGTTTTTTGCTGCCGGTGCTGTTTCTGATGCGTCCCCTGATGATCGGCTGGACCGACTTGCGCTGGGCGTCTTTTGTTCAGTGGTCCCTCAACAGCCTCTGGCTGGCGGGCCTGACTGCTTTACTGGCCACCGGGGGCGCTTTGCTGCTGGCCTTTGCTGAACGCCAGCGACCCTGGGGTTTGCAGCGCTGGGCGGTCAACTTAGTCGGTCTGGGCTACGCCATTCCCGGTGCTGTGGTTGTGGTGGGCTTGCTGCTACCCCTGGGGTGGCTGCAGATGCTGTGGCCACAGGCGGCTGTTGGGGCCCTGATCACCACCACGGCTCTCGGTTTGGTCTGGGCCTATCTGGTGCGGTTTTCGGCCGTTGCCCTGCAGTCGGTGGGCAGCGGCTACGCGAGGATTCCTTCAAGCCTGGACGACAGCGCCCGGATGCTTGGCGTGTCGGGTCATGCTTTGATGGTTCGGGTGCATTGGCCCTTGCTCAAGCGATCTGCAGCCGCTGCTGCATTGCTGGTGTTTGTCGATGTGATGAAGGAACTGCCGGCCACTTTGGTTTTGCGGCCCTTCGACAGCGACACCCTGGCCGTGGTGGCCTACCAATTGGCCCGCGATGAGCGGCTGGGCGAGGCGGCTTTACCGGCGCTGGCGTTGGTGCTGGTGGGCTTGCTGCCGGTCATCCTGATCAGCCGCACCTTGCGAAGTCAGACCGGACGCCCCGCTTGAAGGCTGCGGCTCCGCGCCCGACCCATCATCATTTCTTGGGGCGGTTGAACCAGTTCGCCAGTACGAACAGGCCGAACACGACGAACATGATGATCAGGACATGATGAGTTTGCATGGCGTCTTCCTTGTGCCAGTGGGCCCGGCGTTTAGGTTGAAAAAGGGGATTGTCCGGGGGCAGGCATATCCGTTGCCGGTGCTCGGTTACGGGCTAGCGGCGCCATGGCCACCAGCGTGGCCAGCAGAAGAATGAGTTCGAGTCCGTAAACCCCACTGTAGGCTGCGGTCACCCCCAGTGGCTCGCTTAGACCCTGCCGCAACAGACCGCCTAGGGCCATGGCTAAACCGGCGGCGGTGGCCTGTACCGAGCCCCAGGCGCCCAGAGCCAGGCCGGTCTCGTGTCTTGGGGCTTGCTGCATGGTGGCTGTCAGGGTGCCGTGCGCAAACAGGCCGCCGCCTAGGCCGATCAGGAAGGCCCCGGTCACGAACAGCGCCACCGACTGCAGAGGGGCCGCAGCGATCACGGCCATGAACGCAGGAATGCCAATCCAGGCGCCGCTCATGGCCATGCGGTAGGGGTCGGCGCCCCGGCTGAGCACCCGAGAGGCCACACCAAACCCGATCAGGCCACCCAAGGCCAGGGTGGCGGTCAGGAAGGTGGTGTGTGAGACGCTCAGGGCCAGTACCTCCCCGCCGTAGGGCTCCAGCAACACATCCTGCATCGTGAAGGCCATGGTGCCCAGACCTACGCCCAACAGCCGCCGGGTGGTGTGGGGGCCGCGGGTAAAGCGTAACCAGGCTCGGGAGAAAGATTCGCCGGGCTCCATCTGCGCGCGTCCCCGGCTGCGCGCCTCCTGTTTCCAAAGGGCGATCACGTTGAGCACCAGAGTCATGATGGCCGCTGCCTGGATCACCTGAATCAGCCGCCCCGGGCTGTAGTCGGAGAGCAGGTCGCCGAAGAAAAGTGCGCTGAACATCATCCCGATCAGCTGCATCACATACATCAGCCCCACCACCTTGGGCTGAGTCTCTGGCGGGGCCAGATCGGTGGCCAGTGCCAGGCCCGCGGTCTGTGTGGTGTGCATGCCGGTGCCCACCATCAGGAAGGCCAGGGCAGCGCCGAACTGGCCCACCCAGGCAGGTGCCTGGGCAGACTGTCCTGCGCCGGCGAGCACCAGTAGGGCAAAGGGCATGATCGCAAAACCACCAAACTGGATCATGGTGCCCATCCAGATGTAAGGCACCCGCCGCCAGCCCAACTCGCTGCGGTGGTGATCCGACCGAAAGCCGATCAGCGCTCTAAAGGGGGCCGCCAGCAAGGGCAAGGCCACCATCAGGGCCACCAGGGCCGCGGGTACCTTGAGCTCAACGATCATCACCCGGTTGAGCGTACCCACCAGCATGACCACGGCCATGCCAAATGAAATCTGAAACAGCGACAGCCGCAGCAGTCGCGACAAGGGAAGGTCCGCGCTGGCCGCGTCGGCGAACGGGAGAAATCTCGAGCCCAGGCTGACCCATTGGGTCACCCAGCGCCTGTGCGTTTGGCTCATGTGTGTTGAAAGGACCGATCATCCCCGAGGGGCGATCGGTCCGGCTCGCAGTGCAGGCCTACTTCTTCGCCGGTGGATCTGCGGCCGCAGGCGCGGACACAGCGGCCTTGGAGGCCCCGCCATTGAGGAAGTTTTTCACCCAGGTCGTGTTCAGGGTCAGAGCCAGATGCACGCTGAACGATGCAATGGCGACTCCGGCGATGAACATGGGGATACCCACTTGCGGTCTGACGACCGTCCACATTTTTCCGTAGATCATGGTTGGTCCCTCACTTAAGCCAGGGTGAATAGATGAAGGCCAGCAGATGGGCAAGAGCTGCAATCATGCCGAAGATCTGCGTACCCTGGATGAGATTGCGGTGAATCTCCTCCGACTCGGCCACGGTCAATCCCGTTGGCCCTACCTTGTCATGGTCAGACATGGTGTTTCTCCTTGCAAGAAGACGTGCTGAACCCGCACGGGGTATCCGCGACTTGCGTCGCGAATGGGGTGAACTGGTGAGTTCATCTTGTCATCATAAATTGACATCTACAGAAGTCAATTTAAGTTGACATAAATAAAACGTAAGGGTAAACCCTTAAATTGAAGCTAGAAACGAAAATCCCGGGAGTCTTTGGACTCTCCGGGATTCGGGTTTGGTACCAGCAACAGGAATCGAACCTGTATCTAGCGCTTAGGAGGCGCTCGTTCTATCCATTGAACTATGCCGGCGGACAAAAGATTGTAGGTGGCAGACAACGTATTGGCTGGCCAGGACAGGCTCAGGGCAGCGCTGCTACCGTTCCCGATGCGCCAGCATCGCCTCCGACCCAGGTGCTGCCCTCAGGCCTGATGGCAGGCGATCTGTATGCCCTGGAACTGCCGCAGGGCCGGGCGCTCAGTCTTGCAGCGCTCGTCGGCCTGCGGGCAGCGTGGATGAAAGCTGCAGCCGGTCGGCGGGTTCAGCGGGTTGGGCACTTCGCCTTGCACCGGCGTGCGTGAATGGCCAGTCTGGTGCATCTTGGGGATGGCCTCCAGCAGCATTCGGGTGTAGGGGTGCCGAGGCTGACTGAACAGGGTGCGCTTGTCGGCCAGTTCGACCAAGCGGCCCAGGTACATCACCCCCACCTGATCACTGACATGGCGCACCACGGCCAGGTTGTGCGAGATGAAGAGGTAGGTCAGGCCACGGCTGCGCTGCAAGTCCTTCATGATGTTGAGCACCTGCGCCTGCACGCTGACATCCAGCGCCGATGTGGGCTCGTCGCAGACCAGAAACTCCGGCGCCGTGGCTAAAGCGCGGGCAATCGAGATGCGTTGTCGCTGCCCGCCGGAGAATTGGTGCGGATATTTGCCCATGTCCTGGGCTGACAGGCCCACCGAGCCGAGCAGTTCGGCCACCCGATCCTTCAGGCCGGCCTCGTCCCGGATCAGACCGTGCTCGCGCAGCGGCTCGCCGATGATGGCCTGCACCGTCCAGCGCGGGTTGAGGCTGGCATAGGGGTCCTGGAAGATCATCTGGATGCGTTGTCGGATGGCCCGTGCGTCGGCCGAGCGGTAGGCGGCGTGGGCGTCCTGTCCGTCGAACTGCATCGAGCCTCGGGTGGGCTGGTACAGCCCTACCAGCAGGCGAGCCACGGTGCTCTTACCGCAGCCCGATTCGCCGACCAGGGCCAGAGTTTGACCGCGCTCGATTTGAAAACTGACGCCGTCGACCGCGTGTAACAACTGCCGGGGCTTGCCTTCGAGCACCCGGTTGAGCCAGGGCGCCGATACATCAAAGGTCATGGCCAGATCTTGGGCCACCACCAGGGGTGATTTTTCGCTCATGCGCTCACCTTCTCATGGAGCCAGCAGGCGGCCTGCGTGGCACCGGCCGGCATGAGTTCGGGCCGGTCGCTGCGGCAGCGATCGTTGACTTGTGGGCACCGGGGGTTGAAGGCGCAGCCACTGGGAATGGCATTGAGCCGAGGCATGGCCCCCTCAATCTGGTTCAGGGTGGGCCGGTCACTGGCCATATCGGGAATGCAGGCCATCAGGCCTTTGGTGTAGGGGTGGGCGGGCTGCTCGATCACCTGCCGTACCGGCCCAATTTCAGCGATTCGGCCAGCGTACATCACCGCCACCCGGTCACAGGTTTCGGCAATCACGCCCATGTCGTGGGTGATCAGCATCACGGCGGCCCCACGGTCCTTGCAGACTTTCTTGAGCAGGCTGATGATCTGCGCCTGGATGGACACATCGAGCGCGGTGGTCGGCTCATCAGCCACGATCAGCTGCGGCTCGGCGGCCAGGGCCAGGGCAATCACCACCCGCTGGCGCATGCCCCCGGAAAACTGATGCGGGTAGTGGTCGATGCGCTGCTCGGCGGCGGGGATGCCGGTGTCCTGTAGCAGCGCGATGGCACGCTGGCGCGCTTGGGCCTTGCTGACCGGCAGGTGGGCTTCGATGGTTTCGGTCAGCTGTCGGCCCACGGTGTAAAGCGGGTTGAGCGAGGTCAGCGGATCCTGGAAGATGGCGCCAATCTTGCGTCCGCGGATGTGGCGCATTTCATCGGCACTGAGGTGGTCGATGCGCTGACCTTCCAGCAGGATCTGGCCACCGGCCACCCGTCCGGGCGGTTCGAGCAGGCCAATGATGGAAGCGCCGGTCAGTGATTTGCCGGCACCCGATTCGCCGACCACACCCAGAATCTCGCCCGGGGCGATATCGAAGGAGATGTCATCGAGCGCCCGGAGTGTGCCGCGTCGGCTGGGGAATTCCACCACCAGATTTTTGACTTGGAGCAGGCTCATCGCAACCTCGGATTGAGCGCATCGCGCAGCCAGTCGCCCAGCAGGTTGACCGAAAGGGCAATGAGCACCAGCATCAGGCCGGGGAAGATGGTGATCCACCATTCCCCCGAAAAGAGATAGTCGTTACCGACCCGGATCAGGGTGCCCAGCGAGGGTGAGGTGGGCGGCACGCCCACGCCCAGGAAGGACAGGGTGGCCTCGGTGATGATGGCAGTGGCCACCTGTATGGTGGCCAGCACCAGCACTGGCCCGAGCACGTTGGGCAGCACATGCCGGCCCATGATGCGCATCGGGGCTACGCCCGTGACTCGGGCCGCCTGCACATATTCTTTGTTGCGCTCAACCAGGGTTGAGCCGCGCACCGTACGTGCATATTGCACCCAGCCGGTCAGCGAGATCGACAAAATCAAGACGCCGAAGGCCAGCGATTCGTGCGCATTGGGAAACAGGGCCCGCCCGACGCCGGCAATCAGCAGGGCCACCAGAATGGCCGGAAAGGACAGCATCACATCGCACAGGCGCATCAGGAAGGCATCAAGCCAGCCGCCGCGAAAGCCGGCCAGCAGGCCCAGACTGACCCCCACCAGCACCGACAGGATGACCGAAGCCAGTCCCACCACGAGTGAGATGCGCGAACCGTAGATGAGGGCCGAAAGAATGTCGCGCCCCTGGTCGTCGGTGCCCAGCACGAATTTCATGCTGCCGCCCTCGATCCAGGCCGGTGGCAGCCTTGCGTCACTCAGTTCCAGGGTGGCCAGATCAAAGGGGTTGTGCGGTGCCACCCACTGGGCAAAGACTGCGCAAAACACGCACACCAGTGCAATGGCTGCAGCCACCATCGCCGTGGGCGATGTTTTGAAACTGTGTCCAACGTCGCTATCGAGCCAGCGGCGTATCAATGCAGTCATAAGTCGGCTTTGAGGTTGTTCGGCAATGTCAGAAGCGCGTGGGCAGCAGCTCGGCTCAATGGCCTTGACCTTTGTCCACTCGCAGTCTCGGGTCAACCACGAAATACAGCAGGTCGACGATCAGGTTGATCACCACAAAGATGAGGGCAATCAGGCACAGGTAGGCGGCCATCACCGGAATATCAGCGAAGGTGACAGCCTGTATGAACAGCAGGCCCATGCCGGGCCACTGGAACACGGTCTCGGTGATGATGGCAAAGGCGATCAGGCCGCCTAGTTGCAGGCCGGTGATGGTCATGACCGGCACCAGGGTGTTTTTAAGGGCATGGCCGAAATGGATGGCCCGGTTGGACAGGCCGCGAGCCCGCGCAAACTTGATGTAGTCGGTGCGTAGCACCTCGAGCATCTCGGCACGCACCAGTCGCATGATCAGGGTCAGCTGAAAGATGGCCAGCGTTACCGCCGGCAGGATGATGTGCTGCCAGCCTTTGGCGGTCAGCAGACCGGTGCTCCAGGTGCCCATCTTGACCACTTCGCCCCGGCCAAAGCTGGGCAGCCAGCCCAGCATCACCGCAAAGATCAGGATCAGCAAGATACCAATCAGAAAAGTCGGTAGTGACACCCCGAGCAGGGAAACGGTCATGAACAACTGGCTGGTGAAGGTGCCGCGACGCAGCGCTGCGTACACCCCCATGGGAATCCCAATGGCCAGTGCCAGCAGGGCAGCGACCAGAGCCAGTTCGAGGGTGGCCGGAAAGCGCTCGACGATCAACGTAGACACCTTGGTGCCCTGCCGCAGACTCAGCCCAAACTCTCCTTGCACCGCATTGAAGAGGAAGTGGACGTACTGAATGAAAAACGGCTGGTCCAGCCCCAGGTCCGCACGCATCTGCTTGATCTGCTCCGGCGTGGCATCCTGCCCGAGCAGGAAGACCACCGGGTCACCCACATACTGAAACAGCAGAAAGGCGATGAAGGCCACCGAGGCCATGACCACCAGGGCCTGCAGGAGGCGTCGAACAATGAAGGCAAACATGTAGGGCCGCAGCCGTGCGGAACTGAAGAAATAGAAAACCCGGCGCCCCTGAAGGGGTGCCGGGATTGGCTGTCAGGAGCGTCAGTTGATCTGAATCAGACGCCAGTCTAGCCGGTTGTCAGCGCGGTGTACAACATCGACATTCTTCTTCATCGCCCAGGGGATGATCTGGTTGTGCAGCGGAATGTGCGAAACCGTGTCGTTTGACAGTTGTAGACCTTCCGTCAGCAGTCGGTTGCGCACCGGCAGGTCAGTCTCGACCTTGATCCGGTCGACCACGTAGTCCATGCGTGCGTTGCTGTAGCGGCCGACGTTGTAGTTGCCGTCACCCCCGGTTCCCACGCTGCGGGTCAGAGACTGCAGGCTGTAGAGGGCATCGAAAGTGGGTACGCCCCAGCCCAGCATGTAGATGCTGGCTTCGTAGCGCTGGATCATCGGGAAATAGGTCACCAGCGGCAGGGTGCGCAGCTTGGCCCGCACGCCCACCCGCGCCCACATGGCGGTAATGGCCTGGCAGATCTCTTCGTCATTGATGTAGCGGTTGTTCGGGCAGGCAAAGTCCACTTCAAAGCCACTGGGGTAGCCGGCCTCCGCCAAGAGTTTCTTGGAGGCTTCTGGATCGAAGGGCAGGCGCTGATGGACCTTTTCCGTCCAGCCGGCCACCTGCGGTGCCACCAGGGTACCGGTGGGCTGACTCAAACCGCGCATGGTCACCTTGTTGAGGTTGGCGCTGTCGATGGCCTGATACAGGGCCTTGCGCACGCGCAAATCCTTCAGGGGGTTCTTGCCCTTGACGTTGGAGCCCGGTAGCTCGTCGCGGAACTGGTCCATGCCCAGGAAAATGGTACGGTGCTCCACGCCATCGAGGACTTTCAGGTTGGCATTGGCGCGCAGTCGGGGCAGATCCTGCGGGCTCGGGTCGAGCACGAAGTCGACCTCACCGGACAGCAGTGCGGCGATGCGGGTGGCTTCAGCGCGCACCGGGGTGTAGACGATCTCCGTCACATTGGTGGGAATGTTGCCCCAGTAGTTGGGGTTGCGAACCAGGACCAGACGCTGGTCGGGCTGCCACTCCTTGACCATGAAGGGGCCCGTGCCCATGGCATTGCGGTGCGCGAAGGTCTCGTCCTTGGTGCGGATGTCCTTGGGCTCAGTCGATCGGTTCTTCTCGGCCCAGGCCTTGCTCATGATGCGCAACTCGGTCAGCTGGTTGATCAGTACCGGGTTGGGATCTTTCAGGAGGATGTCGATGGTGTTGTTGTCGACTTTCACGACCCGGTCAATGCCCTGGGTATAAATCTGGTAATTGGAAGTTCGGGCCATGGCCCGCGTCAGTGAGAACACGACGTCATCGGCGGTCAGCAGCGAGCCGTCGCTGAATTTGACGCCTTGGCGAAGGGTAAACCGCAGTTGCCTGGGCGTGATTTCACGCCAGCTGGTGGCCAACTGCGGTTCAGCCTTGAACGTCTTGCTGTTGTAGTAAACCAGGGCGTCATAGATGGAGGCGTGGACGCCGTTGCCCAGCGCATTGTTCTGAGAATGAATATCCAGCGTTGGAATGTCGCTGGCGCTGGTCCACTTGAAGGTTTTGGCGTGCAGGCCGGCCGCGCTCAGGGCGAAGACAGCGCAAAGGGTGAGCAAACGCAGTTTCATAGGGGTTTCCCATCAGGAAGTCGTTCGTGAGGGGGCGAGTATGCACCCGCTTCGCCCGCCGACTCATCCGGGACTCCCCTGATTCACCCGGCGGCCGAAGGGGCTTGTCAGCCGGCTAAATCACTAGCTGCGAGGAGTGATCTGGCCCAGATCCAGCACCGAGTCGACCACCGTCTTGCTGTCGTCAGCGATGAGCAGGATATCCCCATCGACCTGAATGTAGCTGTAGCCAGGGGGGGGCATCTTCAGCAGCTCAACCAGCCGGGCTGGCAGTGGTTTGGGCGTGAGGCTCGAGGGCAGCGCCTGACCAATCTTCCAGCTGCGGTTGGCCATGGGTGATTCGCAGCGCCCGCTTTTGAGGATCAGGCCGAGAGGGCAGGGCGCATTGCCTCGGTTGGCCGTGAAGTAATCCTGAATCGTCTTGCGCAAATCTGGGCCGAAATAGTTACCGTTTTCAGGGGGCTTTTTGTTCTCTGGTGGGCGCGGCTCCGGCGGCCGGGGTTGACCCGGCGGCGCCGGTGGCGACGGGGCGGCGATTGGCGTTCCAGCCACGACCACTGGGACGGCGGTGACCACGGGCGCCGCTTGAACCACTGCGGGGGTACCCGGTGCCACCACGGGGGCCGGTCTGGGTGCCAAATCGCCCGCGCGTATCGTCTCGCTCGCAGGTGCTGCAGGTCTGGGTGGCGCACCAAACAGTTGGGCCAATTGCTCGGGTTTCCCTTTGAGCCGGTTTTCCAGCGCCCCTTCCATTTGCATGGTCAACTGCATCGAGTCGGCATGACCCAACCAGTTGGCCCGGTTGGCATAGAGGATTCGCAATTGGTCCTCTGAGCACCCCGGTCCATGGCGCCTGAGCCAGTCACTGGCCTTTTCGGCGCGTTCTTTCAGGTCGTGTGTATTGAGCGCCAGAGCCCTGAATTCGGTGACCAGGCAATTGGGCGGCGGCTCGGCTGGACGTGCCGGCTGTGGCCGCGCTGCCGGCCGCGTTGGCGCGGGGGTCTGGGCGTGCAGCCCGCTGGCGGCCAGAGCAAGCCAAGTCAGGGCGGTCAGGAGTAAGCGGGGCATGGGGCTCGGCACGGGTTGAAGCGACCCAGCCGCAGGAACGCGGGGGCCTTTTGCAGATTATCGGCAGCAGGACCCTGGCCTTGAGTCTTATCGCCGCTTTTCCGGCGGGATCCGTTTAGACGCTGTCGACGCGGATGCCCTGAGAGGCCACCACCTTTTGCCAGTCACCAAAATCCTGCGCCAGGAAGGCGGACAAAGCGGTCGGTCCGAGGCTGGCCGGCTCGAGCGCATCGGTTTTGAAACGCGCCTGCACGTCCGGTAGGGCCAGGAACTTCGGCAAGACCTCGTTGATCCGGTCGATGACCGCCTGCGGCGAGCCGCGAGGTGCCACCAATCCAAAGTAGTTGCTCACATCGAAACCCGCCATCCCCATTTCCGCCATGCTGGGCACATCGGGCAGGGCGGGCGTACGCTTGGAGGTGGTCACGGCCAGCGCCTTGAGCCGCCCGTCCCGGACAAAGGGGGCCAGGGCCGGGATGGTGCCCGTGAGGACGTCCAGTTGGCCGGCCACCAGATCGACGGTGGCTGGGGCGATGCCGCGATAGGGAATATGGGTGATGAAAACGCCAGTGCGCGCCTTCAGGCTCTCGAGCACCAGATGGTTGATGCCGCCCGCTCCGGCCGAGCCGTAGTTCAGGCGTCCGGGCCGGCTGCGGGCGTACTCCACCAACTCGCGCAGGTTGGAGACCGGCAGGTCCTTGTTGCAGACCCAAAGCAGCGGCCCCTGGGCCACCATGCTGACCGGCGCAAAGCCGCGCACCGGGTCATATCCGGCCTGCGGCAGAACCGCGGCCACAGTGGTGAACGGAGCGGCGATCAGCAGCAGGGTATGACCGTCGGGCGCGCTCTGGGCCACATGCTGGGTGCCGATAGCGCCGGAGGCGCCAGCGCGGTTGTCCACTACAAAGCTGGTGCCCAGCAGTTCGCCCAGCTTTTGCGCCAGCAGCCTGCCCATGGCATCGGTGCCGGCCCCGGGCGCAAAGGGCACCACGATGCGAACCGGGCGCTGTGGCCATACACCTTGGGCCAGGGTGGGCAGGGCGATGCTGGTGCAGGCCGCCAGCGCGAATCGTCGGGTGATACCAGGGTTCATAGTCGGAGGCACGGCTGACGCGTCGTAGGAAATTGACTCGTAATCATGCCTTTATTTTTTGACGTTTGGATGACTTCTACCGCCGATTGTCTTTTTTTGGCGGTGGCGCCCCTGCATGACCGCCGCGAGGTGGCCTGCAGCGCCTACTTGGTCAACAGGCGCATGGCTTCCTCGAGCCCGCGCAGGGTGAGCGGAAACATCCGCTGGTTCATCAACTGTTGCATGATCGAGATGCTTTGGCGGTATTGCCAAACCCCCTGGGGCTCCGGGTTGATCCAGGCAAAGCGCGGGAAAGCCTGGGTTAGGCGAGAAATCCACTGCGCGCCGGGTTCTTCGTTGTTGTATTCCACGCTGCCGCCAGGCTGCAGGATTTCGTAAGGGCTCATGGTGGCGTCGCCCACAAAGATCAGCTTGTAGTCCCGGTTGTACTTGCGGATGATGTCCCAGGTCGGAAACTTCTCGGCAAAGCGACGCCGGTTGTTTTTCCACATGAAGTCGTAGACGCAGTTGTGGAAGTAGTAGAACTCCAGGTGCTTGAATTCGGTGCGGGCGGCAGAGAAAAGTTCCTCCACCCGGGCGATGTGCTCGTCCATGGTGCCGCCCACATCCATGAGCAGCAGTACTTTGACGTTATTGTGGCGCTCGGGCACCATCTTGATGTCCAGGTAGCCTGCATTGGCCGCTGTGGAGCGTATGGTGTCGTCCAGATCGAGTTCATCGGGACTTCCTTCGCGGGCAAATCGCCGCAGGCGCCGTAGCGCCACCTTGATGTTGCGGGTGCCCAACTCCTGGCTGTCGTCGTAATCCCTGTAGGACCTTTGGTCCCAGACCTTGACGGCGCTCTTGTTGCCGCCCTTGCCGCCGATGCGGATGCCTTGCGGGTTGTAGCCGCCGTTACCAAAGGGCGAGGTGCCGCCGGTCCCTATCCATTTGCTGCCGCCCTCGTGCCGCTCTTTTTGCTCCTCGAAGCGCTTTTTCAGCGTTTCCATGAGTTCGTCCCAGCCCATCTTTTCGATGCGGGCTTTTTCTTCGGGGCTCAGATTGAGGTCCAGATTTTTCCGCAGCCATTCCAGGGGTACCTCTTGGCTGAAATCGGCCACCATTTCCACGCCCTTGAAATAGGCGCCAAAGGCGCGATCGAACTTGTCGTAATGCTTCTCGTCCTTGACCATGATGGCCCGGCTGAGAAAGTAGAAGTCGTCGATCTTCCAAGCGCCCTCGCCCTTCATCTGTGGATCGGAGGCGGGCCCCACCACGCCCGAGCGCAGGGCCTGCAGCAGGCTCAACAATTCATGCGTCGAGACCGGAAGCTTGGCCGAGCGCAGGGTGTAGAAAAAATCGATCAACATGTCTGCGTCCTCCGCTGGCCTTGCCCGAGTCGATCGAGCAGTCGTTGTTGCACTTCGGGCCATTCCTCGCGTGTGAGGCTGTACATCACGGTATCACGGATCGTGCCGTCGCGGCGCAGGGCGTGGCGCCGGATCACGCCGTCCTTGCGCGCGCCCAGTCGCTCGATGGCCTGCTGCGAGACCCAGTTAAGGCCATCGGTGCGCCAGCCCACCACGGGGCAGTTCAGGGTCTCAAAGGCATGGCGCAGCAGCAGCCATTTGCAGGTGGTGTTGACATGCGTGCGCTGCCATCGTTTGGCGTACCAGGTGTAGCCGATCTCCACCCGCCGCACCTCCGGCACGATGTCGTGATAGCTGGTGCAGCCGATGATCTGACCGCTGGTCTGCTCAATGACGACAAAGGCCAGCCGACTGCCTTGCTCGCGCTGGCGCAGCGCTGTGTCGATGTAGCTTCGGGTCTGCCCCGGGGCGGGCACCGAGGTCACCCGCAGTTCCCAGAGGCTGCCATCAGCCGCAGCTTGGGCCAACCCGGCCTCGTCTTGCAGTTGCAGGGGCCGCAGCAGTACACCGTGGGCCGACAGTTCCACCGGCGCGGTCAGGCTTGGGGGCAGTTCAGGAGGTTTCATCTTCATTCTGGGCGCGCTCGCGCCATTGTCGGGCGAACCGACGCCCGAGTCCGGCGCCCAAGCCCACCAAAATCACCCCGCCGAGGGACGGCACACTGTATCCGGGTGCGAAAAGATCGAGGCCGATCAGTTGCCCAACCCAGAAGCCCGCCAGACCGCCGGCCACGAAGCCCAAGGCCTCACCGAAGCCCGCAACACCTGAAGAACGCCCCACCGGCATGCGCTCCGCCCCGATCTGCCGGTGGTCACGAGCTTCAGCGGTTGCGCTGGTTCATGAACACCAGCTTTTCAAACAGCGTGACATCCTGCTCGTTCTTGAGCAGCGCTCCCACCAGCGGCGGCACGGAAACCTTGTCGTCCTTGCTCTGTAGCGCCTCGGTCGGAATGTCCTCGGCCACCAGCAGCTTGAGCCAGTCGAGCAGCTCGGAGGTCGATGGCTTTTTCTTGAGCCCCGGCAGGTTGCGGACGTCGTAGAAGGTCTTCATCGCTGCGCTGAGCAGCTCTTGTTTGAGGCCGGGAAAGTGGACCCCGACGATCTTCTTCATCGTATCGGCATCGGGGAACCGGATGTAGTGAAAAAAGCAGCGACGCAGGAAAGCATCGGGCAACTCTTTTTCGTTGTTGGAAGTGATGAAGACCAGCGGCCGATGCCGGGCCTTGACCAGTTCGCGCGTCTCGTACACATAGAACTCCATGCGGTCGATTTCACGCAGCAGGTCGTTGGGAAACTCGATATCGGCTTTGTCAATTTCGTCGATCAATAGTGCAACCGGTTGTTCCGCGGTAAAGGCCTGCCAAAGCACGCCCTTGACAATGTAGTTGTGGATGTCCTTGACCTTTTCGTCCCCCAACTGCGAATCGCGCAGACGCGAAACCGCGTCGTACTCGTAGAGGCCTTGCTGGGCTTTGGTGGTGGACTTTATATGCCACTGGAGCAAGGGCATGTCCAGAGCCTTGGCCACTTCCTCGGCCAGCAGGGTCTTGCCGGTGCCCGGTTCGCCCTTGACCAGGAGGGGTTTTTTCAGGGTGGCGGCGGCGTGTACCGCCAGCATCAGATCGTCGGTGGCGACGTAATTGTCCGAGCCTTTGAATTTCATGGTGTCGGCCTGCGTAGCGGGTGATTACTGGCAAGCGGCATCGGCCGCACTGTCAGCAAGGGTTCAGGTTGCGCCTGGGGCGCTGGCTATAATCTCAAGGTTTTTCGCTCCTCCAATTGTGCGCTCAAAATGATCAAGCTGTTCTCTGCGATTTTTGCCGCTCTTGTCTCTTGCGGGACGTCCGCGGTCTGGGCCCAGGATCTCAAGGGCGACGCCAAGGCCGGTGAGGGCATCGCAGCGATGTGCATCGGCTGCCACGGTATCAAGGGGTACCAGGCCAGCTTCCCCGAGGTCTATCGGGTGCCGATGATCTCGGGACAGAGCGCCAAGTACATCGTCGCCGCCCTCAATGCTTACAAAAAGGGCGAACGCAAGCACCCGACCATGCGGGCTATTTCGGAATCGTTGACCGATCAAAACATGGCCGACCTGGCAGCGTTCTACAGCGAGCACGGATTGCCCGGGGGCAAGTCGTTGGCGGCCAAAGATCCCAAGCCCGCCAGTCCCGCAGTGGCCGCTCTGCTGGCCAAGGCCAATTGCGCCTCCTGCCACGGCGCCAATTTCAGCTCGCCCATCGATCCGTCCTACCCCAAGATCGGAGGGCAGCACGCCGATTACCTCTACGTGGCTCTCAAGGCCTACAAGCGCGAACCTAACCACGTGGTCGGCCGTAACAACGCCATCATGAGTGGCTTTGCCAAGCAGTACAGCAACGCCGAACTCAAACAGATTGCCAATTACCTGGCCTCGCTGGAGGGCGATTTGAAGGTGGTCCCGCAAAGCCGCTTTCGCTGAACGCCCGGTCCCCGCTTAAAAGCCCGTTCTCGAACGGGCTTTTTTGTGGTCTATGCTGCTTTCAGTCTCGGGTGGCGCGTCGCTGCACGCAGTCGAGGTAGGCCGCCCCGTCGGGCGGGCGCCCGGCGCGCTGGCTTTCCCAGATCATGTGCGCCAAGCATTCCATGGCCTCGTGATGCGCCTCGTGCAACGATTGGCGCGCCGTCAACAGTTCCACCGCCTGGCGGATGCCGCGCGGCTGGTCGATGGAGCATTGCTCACTAATGGACAGGTGCAAGGCCAGATGCAGGAAGGGATTGGTGCGGCCCACCGGAATCTCCTGCATCGAGGCCAGGGCTACTTTTTCATCGGCCAGATCGGCGTGGTATTCCGGATGCTCGGCGACCCACTGCCCCGCCAGCGTTTGCAGTGCGTCCATGGGCAGACCGTCGCGCTGCCGCGCATAGACATCGCAGAAGAATTTGCGGACATCCGCTTGCGAGGGGCTGAACATGGGGCAAGCTTAACCGGCTCGAGTGGGTTCAGGTGTGCTTGGCCGACATCAGGGCTGAAATCGTGACGGCCGCTTGGCGCAGGGCGGGCAGCATGGTCTCTTGCATCTGGCGTGCCGAAGTGCGGTTGACCTGGCCACTGATGTTCAGGGCTGCCACCGTGCGTCCGCTCCGGTCCCGCAAGGGCGCGGCCAGGGATACCAGCCCCTCCTCAAGCTCCTGATTGACCAGGCACCAGCCCTGTTTGCGTGCTTGACGTACCCGAGCCAGCAAATCCTGCGGATCGGTCAGGGTGTACCGCGTCAGCGCGCGGCGTGGGCTGCTCTGGATGACCGAAAGCGCTTGTGCCTCGTCGAGGTCGGCCAGCAGCATGCGGCCCATGGAAGTGCAGTAGGCGGGCAGGCGCGAGCCCACCCCCAGACCGATGCTCATGATCTTGTGCGTGGGCACACGCATGACGTAGATGATGTCGCTGCCCTCGAGCACTGCCGCCGAGCACGATTCGCCCACCTGCGCGGCCAGCGTCTGCATCGCCGGTTCGGCCAGATTCCAGATCGGCATGGAGGACAGATAGGCAAAGCCCAGGTCCAGGATGCGGGGTGACAGGCGAAACCGCCGGCCATCGCTGCTCACATACCCCAGGGTTTGAAGTGTCAGCAGGATACGCCGCGCCCCAGCCCGGGTCAGGCCGCTGCGGCCGGCCACTTCAGTCAGCGTCTGCTCGGGGGCTTCGGCGCTGAAGCTGCCAATGACCTGCAGGCCCCTTGCAAAGGATTGCACGTAGGTATCCCCCGGCACCGGGGCGCTGGACGGTTTGCTTGTGCGATTGAGTCGGGCCGCTTGGGTTTGACTTGCCATTGTTTCGAAGATTCTTTAAAATTCATTATACGAACAAATGTTCTATAGGCGAACAATGCCCAACAGTCTCAGAGAGCCCGTTGGGCCCGACAGGCTTGGAGTCTTTGCATGATCAACAAGATAGCGCCTAGCGTTGAGGCAGCCCTGGCCGGCTTGCAGGACGGAGCCACGGTTCTGATCGGGGGTTTCGGCACCGCCGGCATCCCCAACGAATTGATCGATGGCCTGATTGCGCAGGGCGCGCGCGATCTGGTGGTGGTCAATAACAACGCTGGCAATGGCGATGTGGGCCTGGCCGCTTTGCTCAAGGCCGGGCGTGTGCGCAAGGTCATCTGCAGTTTTCCTCGCCAGACGGACAGTCACGTCTTCGACGGCCTGTATCGCAGCGGCCAGATCGAGCTCGAATTGGCCCCTCAGGGCAATCTGGCCGAACGCATCCGGGCCGCCGGGGCCGGCATCGGGGCTTTCTTCTCCCCTACAGGCTATGGTACGGAACTGGCTCGCGGCAAGGAAACCCGCCAGATCAACGGTCGCATGTATGTGCTGGAAATGCCGATTCACGGCGACCTGGCGCTGATCAAGGCCGAGCGTGGCGACCGCTGGGGTAACCTCACTTACCGCAAGGCGGCCCGCAACTTCGGTCCGATCATGGCTACCGCGGCACGCAAGACGGTGGCCTCGGTGCACGAGATTGTCGAGCTCGGTGCGATGGATCCCGAGACCATCGTGACGCCGGGGATCTTCGTCAGTCAGATCGTCAAGATCGATCGCGTGGCCACCCAGGCTGGCGGCTTTAAGAAAGCGGCATGAACATGAGCTACGCCAAACGCAGCAAGGACGAACTGGCCCGCCGGGTTGCGCAGGACATCCACGATGGCGCTTATGTCAACCTGGGCATAGGCCAGCCCACTCTGGTGGCCAATCATCTGCCTGCGGGCGTTGAGATCATCCTGCACAGTGAAAACGGCATCCTGGGCATGGGGCCGGCACCAGCGGTAGGCCGGGAGGATTACGATCTGATCAACGCTGGCAAGCAGCCAGTGACTCTGCTGCCCGGCGGTGCCTTTTTTCACCATGCCGACAGCTTTGGCATGATGCGCGGTGGCCATCTGGACATCTGTGTGCTTGGGGCCTTTCAGGTCAGCGCCTCAGGTGATCTGGCCAACTGGAGCACCGGCGAGGCCGGCGCCATCCCGGCGGTCGGCGGTGCGATGGACCTGGCCATCGGTGCCAAACAGACCTGGGTCATGATGGACCTGCTGACCAAGACGGGTCAGTCCAAGGTGGTCGGTCAGTGCACCTATCCGCTGACGGGTATTGCCTGCGTCAAACGCATCTACACCGATCTGGCCACCCTGGAATGTTCGGCCCAGGGGCTGCGCCTGATCGACTGCGTCGACGGGCTGACCCATGCCGAACTGGAAAAGCTGGTGGGTTTGCCCATCGCCCCCTGACACCGCGCCGGTTGGGCGGATCGGTGTCCTCCCAGCCAGCCCTTTTGTCGTCTCCCTAACCCTTCTTTCCGATAAGCCTGCCATGACACAAGCCTATATCTGTGATGCCATTCGTACGCCTTTTGGTCGCTATGGCGGCGCCCTCTCCAGCGTGCGCACCGACGATCTGGCGGCCCTCCCGATCGCCGCACTGATGGCGCGCAACCCCCAGGTGGATTGGAAGGCTGTGACCGATGTAATTTACGGCTGCGCCAATCAGGCGGGTGAAGACAACCGCAATGTGGCCCGCATGGCTGGCTTGTTGGCTGGCCTGCCTCTGGAGGTGCCAGGGGCCACGCTCAATCGTCTTTGTGGCTCCGGCTTGGACGCGGTGGGTACTGCAGCGCGCGCCATCAAGGCGGGCGAGGCCGGCCTTGATGGCGCCCCAGGTATAACCCAAGGGTCTCAATTGTTTTTAA
>CAZATV010000028.1:0-29113 GCA_964488145.1 uncultured Polaromonas sp. | reverse complement strand
GGATTGAACCAGTGGTTGAAGTCCATCATGTGCTGGGCCACCTCGGGCTGCTCCTGCACCAGCTTGTAGTTGAAACCGCCGCCGAGCACGCTGAACATGGCCGCCAGATCCACCTTCTGCTGATGCAGGGTACGGGCCAGCAACACGTACTCGTTCTGGTAGTTGCTCATGATCACCAGGTCGGGGCGCAAGCTGCGGATACGCAGAGCCACGTTGGAGAAGTCGCGGGTCGGGTTGGCATGCTTGATGACCTCAGCCACTTCGATACCGATACCCGGCAGCTTGCCAGCCAGCAGTTTGGCGGTACCCGTGCCGAATTCAGATTCCTCATGAACGAGCACCGCCTTCTTGGCCACGCCGCCGGCGGCCTTGTTGACCTGGCCGAGGCCCTCGATGGCGTCATCGACGCACTTGCCGAAGCCCGGCGCCAGGCGGAAGACGTTCTTCAAGCCACGGTTGACGATATTGTCAGAGACCCCCACATCGATCATGAACGGGGTGTTGTACTTGGCCGCTGCCTGCGTGGCGGGCAGTGCGATGGCACTGGAGAAGCAGCCCACATAGGCGGCCACACCCTCCTGGTGGAGGCGCTCGACCTCGGAGACGCCCACCTCGGGACGCGACTGCGAGTCACCCAAAGCCGCCTCCAGACGCGCGCCCCCCATCGACTTGATGCCACCGGCGGCGTTGATTTCATCAATGGCCAGCTGGCAGCCCAGACGTCCTTGTCCGCCGCTGTAAGCCAGGCCACCGCTGACCGGGTGCACCAATCCGATTTTGATCGAACGGGGCTGAGCCAAGAGAAGGCCGGGGGCGCCGAGCGCAGAGGCGGCCGCACCGGCCTGCAGGACCAAACGACGGGACACGCGAGCTTGAGACGTCATGGGAAATCCTCGATGAAAGGGAATTGGGGGATTGGGGAGCTTGTAACTTATTGTCCTATTGATAGAACAATAGGGCATACTGTGCAATCAAGAGGCCGCCAAGTCAAGCGGCCTATCCCCAAAGGGTTATTCACAGGCCCGACGGCCTCCCCCAGCGCCTAACATCGGGAACGTCATGGACCATGCCCACTATGCCTACAGCGCCCTGCCCCTGAGGCCACCGGGGACCTTACCGGCGGGGCTGCATGTCTTTGCGGTGCTGTATCTAGAGCATTGGGACTTCGAGTCTCCGCCCGGCAGCTTGCGTGACCCTCGATTTGTGGGCGAGTTCGGCAGCTTCAATCCCGACTATCGCAGTTGGTCTCAGCGGGAGTACGGTCTGCGCATCGGCGTCTTCCGGGTGCTCGAGGCCCTGCAGCAAGCCGGCCTGACCCCAGCCGTGGCGGCCAACAGCCTGGTTTTACCGCGCATCCCGACGGTGGTACGGCACCTGCACGAGGCGGGCGCCCAGTGGCTCGGCCACGGTCGGGCGGCCACGCAAATGATGCACGCCGACATGCCGCTGGACGAGCAGCGCCACCACATCGAAACCTCGGTGGACTGCATTGAGCAGTACAGCGGCCATCGGCCGAAGGGCTGGATCAGCCAGGATTGGGGCACCAGCCCCCAAACCTACGGGCTGCTGGCCGATGCCGGCCTGAGCTACACCCTGGACTGGGGCAATGACGACCAACCCTACTGGATGAAACCGGCCGGTCAGTCTGAGCGCTCGCTGCTGGCCCTGCCCTTGTCCAGCGAATGGGATGACGTGCAAGCGCAGTGGCTGCGCTCCATCGAAGCGCAGCAGCACGCCCTACAGATCCTGCAAGGCGCCAAACAGATGACCGACGAATGCCGACAGCAGCAACGCTGCGCCGTCATGGGCCTGGGCTTGCACCCCTGGGTCTGGGGCATGCCCAGTCGCATCGGGCACCTGCGTCGCTTGCTGCACGAGTTGCAGCAGATGGACTTGCGGCTCAGTACCGCCGACCGCCTTTACGCCCAGTGTGCCGGTAACAGCTAGATCTTCAACGAGGACCCCCATGCACTACCTGGATCGCCTCAGTCAATTCGCTGCCGACATGGACTACCGCCGGCTGTCGAGCCCTGTCCAGGAACAGGTGGGCTGGATCCTGGCCGATACAGTGGCTGCGACCGCCGCGGGCTCGGCCGAACCTGAGCTCAAGGCCCTGGCCTCACGACAAAGCCGCAGCGAATCGGCCACGCTGATTGGTCTGGGACGGCGCAGCAGCTGCGAGGCGGCAGCCTTCATCAACGGTACCGCCGGGACCTTTCTCGAAATGGACGAGGGCAACCGCTTCTCGCGAGGTCATCCGGCGGTCCACGTGATCGCAGCAGCGGTGGCGCTGGCAGAGGAGCGGGAAGCCAGTGCCGAGGACTTGCTGGCCGGCATCGTCGCCGGCTATGAAGTCGGCTCCCGGCTCGGTGCCGCCGCCCAGCTGCGGGGGGTCATGCACCCGCATGGCACCTGGGGCACCCTGGGCGCGGCAGCGGCCTGCGCCCGCATCGCGCACTTCAGTACCAGCGCCATGCGAGAGGCGCTTAATGTGGCCTCATCACTGAGCACCGCCACCTCCAAGCGGACCATGCTTGAGGGCGGTTTGGTTCGTAACACCTACGCGGGCCTGAGCAACCGAAACGGCTTGCTGGCGATCGACTTGGTCGAATGCGGATTCACCGGCGAGCGCGATGGACCGGCGTCGCTGCTCGGACAGATCATCTCCGATCAATTCCAGCCCGATGCGGTCATCCGCAACCTCGGCACCGACTGGCATCTGATGCGCAACTATTTCAAACTACATTCTTGCTGTCGGTACAACCACGGCACGCTCGATGCGCTCGACGAGTTGGCCGCACGCGATGGGTTGCCCAGCGCCGATCAGATCGATCGGATCGAGGTGCAGACCTACCATCTGGCCGCTGAGCTGGATGACCCGGCGCCGGCCAACACCCTGGCCGCCAAGTTTTCGGTGCCCTTTGCCGTAGCCACCCGCATCGTCAATGGCTCGAGTGCATTGGAGAGCTTCACCTGGGAACAGGTGCGCAACCCGCGAGTGCTGGAACTGGCCCGCAAAGTCAGCATCGTTCACGACAGCGCCATGAGCGAGCGTCTGCCCATGGAGCGGCCTGCACGGGTCAGTGTGATGCTCAAGGACGGACGCCTGCTGGTCGGGCGGGCCGGCGTGAACCGGGGCGACGACGCTGCGCCTTACACCCGCGAAGAATTAGGCGGCAAATTCATGAATCTGACCGGCCGCATCTGGCCTGCAGCCCAAGGTCAGGAGCTGCTGCAAGCCACGCTGGGGCTCGCGCGCCTGGAAGTGCCGCTGCGCCGCTGGCTGGCCCTGCTGGCGCGCGCGCCGGCGAGTCTGTGAAACCGCACGGTCCAGCCTAGCGCAAGGAATTGTCCCCGCTCATGTAGACATACACCTGCGCGAAGAGCCCGTCGCGCAGGGTGAAGAAATTGCAGTTGTTCTTGTGCAATTTCTCACCGGCGTGGGTGATGTTTTCCACCCGGAAGCGGCTGGCCACCCGCTGCGCTGGCACATCGATGATGTGATCAAAATCACCATGCCAGACGCTGGCATAGCGGTTGTTGAGCCGCTCGAACATGCCTCGCAATCCGGTATCACGGCCCTGATATTCGAGGTCGTGGTTGGCAATGACGAACCGGGCATCGGGGACAAAACAGGCCAGGGTGGCTTCCAGGTTCATCTGGTCAACCGCCGCAAAGTAACGCTCTACCAGGGCCCTCAAGTCGGCGCCATGAAGCAGCACTGGATCAGGGTTCATGCGGCCTCCCGCGCAGGTGCGGTGAACCCGGCGTCCTGCAAGCTGCGAAACAGGGCCAGGGCCCGGCTGTGGCTGGCTCTGGCCTGTTCAGAGCAAGGCACCTGCAGCCGCTCCTCTTCCACAAAGTGACCCTGGCTGCGTCCGCGCACGCACAAGGCCGAAGGTCGCACCGCCCCCACCGGTTTAACGTGCGCGGGAATGTAGCTGATGGCAAAGCCCAGACGCCGGTCGTCGGTGTTGTTACCCGCCGAGGCGTGCACCAGATCGGTGTGGTGCAACGACATCTGACCGGCTGCCACAGGCATGTGCTGGCCCTGCGCGTCATCGAAGCGGCCGCTGATGCCCTGCCCGCGCCGGATCATGTTCATCGGCTCGGGCCTGTCGTCATGTTCAAAAGCACCCCAGCGGTGACTGCCGGGCAGGGCCTGCATGCAGCCAGCGGCCACGCTGGCATCAGAGAGCGCTACCCAGGCGGTGATGTGCAGGTGGGGCTGCAGATAAAAGTAGGTGCTGTCCTGATGCCAGCGCACAAAGGCCGGGGTGCGCGCTTCCTTGACGAACAGCGTCGAGTGGTAGACCAGAATGTCCGGGCCGATGATGTCTTCCACCGCATCGAGTATGCGCGGATGATGCACCAGCCGATCGGCCCAGCCGAACAAGAGATAGCTTTTGGACTTTTCCGGAAAATCGATGGGTGCACCGCGTTCGGCCTCCCAGGCCTGCAGCTCACTGCGGCAGGCTTTGACCTCCTGCGCATCGAGCACATCCACCGGGAATACAAAGCCATCACGCGCATAGGCCTGAACCTGCGCATCACTCAAAAGCTTGGGCATGCAACCTGCCTTTCAGGATTTGGGGGATTTCAGGGACTGCTCGGCTACCCCCAGCATGGCTGAGAGCATGTCCAGCCGAGGGTGCATGGGGCGAGGATAGGCCTGGCGGCTTTGGCTCAGACCCAGCCCCAAAGTCGCCTCGACCATCTTGTAGCTAAGCGGACCGGGATTGATGACGGGCACAGGCAGGCGCTGGCTGAGCCAGGCATGCGATTGGTGCATGGTGGTCGACCCCAGGATCAGCACATCGGCACCATCTTCGTCCATGGCCCTGCGCGCGGCCACCTCGAGGAGCGGAAATACATCGTCCTCCTTGCCGGAGAGCAGGGCCTGATTGTCCGGCAGCACCTCGATGGATCGCACCGAGGCGCACTTGTGATGCAGGCCCAGGTCATCGAGCGCCTTTCTGTACAAGGGCTTCCAGCGACTGGCCATGGTCAGGATGGAAAAGCGATCGCCGAGCATCAAGGCTGCAAGCATGGAGACCTTGCCCGGCCCAAACACCGGGATATCCAGCACCGAACGAAGCGCCGCCACCCCCGAATCGCTCATGGTGTCGATGCAGACGGCCGAGTAGCCTTCATCCTGGGCGCGACAGCCGGCCTCAAAGTTGGCGACGTCGGCCAGCACAAAATCATGGTGACTCGAATAATTGGCCGGTCCGGCCTTGACTGGCCGAAACTCAAACTGCAGCTCGGGCGAGAGGTCTATGCCCTGCAGCTGGGCCTGTCGCAGCGCCAGGTTCTCCGGCGACATGGCAAAGGGCACAATGACCAGCACGCGTCGCATCATGCGCTCTCCCCAAGTTCGCTGATCACCCCCTGCGCACTGGCCACGCGGCCGAAAAGCCGCTGGAAATTGCGCAGGGTCACCCGGTGCAAGTCTTCAAAGGTGGTGGCACAACCGTCCTCCACCAGGGTCACCTGATAGCCCCGGTCAGCCGCCTCGCGCGCGGTGGTTTCCACGCACATATTGGTGGAGACGCCCACCAGGTAAAGCTGATCGACCCGCAGTGAGCGAAGCAAGCTGTCAATGGGGGTAGATGCAAAGGCTCCCACGGTGGTCTTTCGAAGCACATGCTCACCGGTCGTAGGCTTGAGCTCGTCAAGAATCTCGTGCTCGCGGCTGCCGACATAGTTGTTGCAGGAAGCCAGAAGCTTGCGCATATGGCGCGGCGCATCGCTGGCATCGGGTAGCGCTGCGCCGAGGGTGACATGCAGCACCGGCCGCCCGAGCCGGTGGAAATGCTGGCGCAACAACCGGACATTGGGCAGCACCGTGCCCTCGATGCGGTCAAAGCGGTAGTCCCCCACCGAGGAGCCCTGAGCCTTGAGCGTGCGCCCCAAGGCCCCCTGGCGCGAACCCGTGGCGTACTGCATGTCGATGATGACCAGGCCCGCGCCGGCCGCGTCGATCACTGGCTCGCTCATGTAGTCGCGGATGTAGTCTTGCGAAGCGTTCATGCAAAGTCCTTGGCTTGTTGCTGACGATACCAGTCGACGATCTGGGCCCCAGTGGCAAACCACACCTGCTCATGCCCGGCGATGTATTGGAGCGCCTCGGCCAGCGCGCCGATGCGGTGGGGCTGACCCATGATGAAGGGGTGGACCGCAATATTCATGACCCGGCCATGCTCGACCCCCTCGGCGTAAAGCACGTCGAATTCATCGCGGATCTTTTGTGCAAAGGCCTGCGCCTCCTGGCCGCGCCGCCAGGCGATGCTGTCATTGATTTCCATGGAATACGGCAGGCTGATCAGTTGTCCCTGTCGCACCCGCACCGGCGTGGGTTGATCGTCGTGATACAGATCGCACAGGTATTCAATGCCGCTTTGCGCCACCAGGTCGGGGGTGCTCAGCGTGTTGGAGGCGGCCGGCGAGAACCACCCTTTCAGACGCCGGCCCGTGTGGCGGAGATGAATCTGCTGGCACTCTTCGATGGCCGCAGCCTCCTGAGCTTCGCTCAGCCCCCAGTGATAGCGGGTGTTGTAGAGACCGTGAGACATAAATTCCCAGTCGCGCGCGATCATCGCGCGGGCCAGATCGGGGTAGAGATCCAACACCGCCATCGAAAGCGAGACCGTGATGGGCAAACGCAAGCGGTCGAACAAATCCATCAGGCGCCAGACGCCAACCCGGTTGCCATAGTCGCGCAGACCATAGCCGAGGATGTCCGGGTGAGGTACCCGCGGCCAGGGGTTGCGCACCCTCACCTGCTCGGGCAGGTATTCATAGTGCTCGATATTCGGCGCGATCCACACCGCCACCCTTGCCCCATCCGGCCAACGCAAGGGCTTGCGGTCTGGCAGGGCGCTGTAGTCGATTCGGTCCTGACCGGCGATCCTGCTCACGGCATGCCCCCCCGCCTGCGGGCCGCGCGTGCCCGGCCCGTCCAAGTCGAGTTCGGCGGGGTCGCCCTCAGGGCGGCACAATCGGGCTGTTTTGGCTCTTTGCGAGAAATTCCATGCCTGTGGTCTCGATCACCCTCTTGCCCGGCTACAGCACGCCGGCGCGTGAACGCCTGGTGGAACGCACTGCCCGCGCCGTGCGTTCGGTCATCGCCGCCTCCAATGCAGGTACGACCGTGTTTGTCCAGGAGGCCGCCACCTACCAGCGGGACGGCAAGCGCTTTGGCGCCGGCGGCCCGGAACTGCCCGAGGCCAGTACGCTGGTGCGCCACTTTCTCGAGCGCATGCAGACGCGCGATCTGGAGACCGCCCGACAGATGCTGGCACCGGGCTTCGTGATGACCTTTCCGGGCGCCCCGCCGATGCGCGAATTCAGCGAATTGCTCGAGTGGGCCAAGACCCGCTACAGCCGCATCGGCAAGCAGTTCGATCGCATCGACGAATGTTGGGGGGATGAAAGTACGGCGGTGTACTGTAGCGGCACCCTCGAGGGGATGTGGCTCGACGGCAGCGCGTTCTCGGGCATCCGCTTCATCGACCGGTTTGAGGTCGCCGGTGGGCTGATCCAACGCCAAGACGTCTGGAATGACCTGGGCGAGGTGATGCCTCGGCGCTGAGTTTCCCCCCGGCAGTTCACGACCGGCCCCGACACGAGCGCCCGACAGGCCCGACATTCAGCCCTGCTGGCCCTGCCAGGCCTGGAGAATCTGCGAACCGGTGGCCGCCCAGACACCCCGGTGCTTCATCATGTGCGCCAGCGCCTCCTCCAGGGCCCGAATGCGGTAGGGCTGTCCGATCACCCAGGGGTGTAGCGAAAGGGCCATGATGCGCCCGTCGTCCGGGCTGGCTTCGCGGTAGAGCACATCGAAGTGGTCGATGAGCTGGTCTCTGAAGTCATCCTCGGTGTGGTGGTTATTGACCAAAATGGTGTAGTCGTCCATGTCAATGGGATGCGGCATGGCCACCATCGGCCCGTGGTCCGTCCGCATGGCATAGGGCATGTCGTCGTTGACCCAGTCACACACGTAGTGCAAGCCCGCCTGTGCCAACAGGTCCGGCGTCTTGAAGGACTCCGACTTGGCTGGCGACAACCAACCGCGCACCGGCTGTCCGCTGGCCCGGCGCAGAATCTCCAGGGTCTGGGCAATCCAGCGAGCCTCCTCCTGCGCATCCAGCCCACCGTGGTGCAGATGGTCCATATCTAGCCCGTTAGCGATCACCTCCCAGCCCAGTTTGAGGCAGCGCTGCAGCAAGGCCGGATATCGCACCGCTACTGCCGCATTGACCGCCACAGTGGCCGGTATGCCGTGCGCACCAAGCGCCTGCATGATGCGAAAGATACCGACCCGGTTGCCGTAATCGCGCAAGGTGTAATGACGCAGGTCCGGATAAGCCGTCTGCATAGCTCCTGGCGGCTTGAAGGGCACACCCGACATGTTGAGCGGAAACCACTCCAGGGCAGGTACTACCCACAGCGCGATGCGCGCCTGCTGCGGCCACACCACCGGCTTGCGCTGCGGCAGCATCGACCACTCATAGCGGTCATGATCCATGCCATAGCGGCGCAGGGGATAGGACAGATAGTCCTCGGGCAAGGGCTTGCCGCTCATGGCGCCTCCCCTACAGGATGAGCGGCCGCCATGAAGTCGGCGTGATAGTGCTCATTGAAGTAGTGCGCAATCTCGCGCCCGGTGGCCAGCCAGACCTTGTCATGCCGTGTGATGTAGTCCAGCGCCTCTTCAAAAGCGGCCAGGCGGTAGGGCTGACCGATCAGGTAGGGATGCAAGGGAATGCACATCACGGTGCCCGAGTGCTCGCCCTCGGCGTACAGCCGGTCAAACTGGCGCTTGAGGATATCCCCATAGCGCCGGGGCGAGACCAGATTGACGTTGTAGACGATCGTGTCGTTCATCTCCAGGGAGTAGGGAATGCTGGTCAGTCGCCCCTGCTTGACCTTCACCGGGCCGGGCTGATCATCGTGGAACAGGTCGCAAACATAAGTCAAGCCCATCTCGGCCACCAGGTCCATGGTGTTGGGCGTGTAGGTCAGCGCGGGGGCCAGCCAGCCATCGAGCTTCTGGCCAGTGTGCTTCTTGATGGTGTCGATCGAGTCCTGGATCACCTGCCGCTCCTGCGCTTCATCCATGCCCATCAGGTAGCGGGTGTTGTAGGTGCCATGCGAATAGAACTCCCAGCCTTCGTCGGCGCAGGCCCGAATCACCTCGGGATGGTGTTCGCACATGGCCACATTGAGGGAAACGCTGCCGCGCATCTGGCAGCGCTTCATCACGTCGAGCATGCGCCAGAAGCCGGTGCGGTTGCCATAGTCGCGGTAGGAATAGTTCAGCACATCAGGGGCCGGTCGGGCCCAGGGGGCGCGCGCGGGATTGCGTGGCGGGTTGAGCTCGTAGAACTCCACGTTGGGTGCCACCCAAAACGCCACCCGAGCCCCGCCTGGCCAGCGAATCACCGGCCGCTGGTCATAGGGCAGATAGTCGTAGAAGCCCGGGTCACGCCGGGTCGGCAAGGCGCTCAAGGCCGGCCTCCGCGGCCGGGCACGCGCGCGAGCTGCTCCATCGTCTCGTCGATGGACAGCACATCGGCGTACTTGAGCATCATGTCATAGAGGTTGGCAAAGTGCGGCGACTCGTGCTTGTCGGCCACGCACTCCTCCGGTACGATGGTTCGGAAACTGCGCTGCAGGCTGTCCACCACCGTAGCGCGTACGCAGCCCGAGGTGGACCCTCCGGTGATGACGCAGGTATCGACCCCGTGGAAGGTGAAGATCGAGCCCAGATGGGTCTCGAAAAAAGCCGAGGCCATGCGCTTGTTGATGATGATGTCGCGCTGACGGTCGATCTGCAGGCGGTCATCGAATTCAGCCCGACGGCTGCCAACCTTGATGTTCTGCAGCGAGTCGGGCGTGTTGGTGCGCGTGCCCCAAACCCCGCAATCCTCGCCTGACTCCATGTAGGCCACATAGGTCCAGACCACGGGAAAGCCTTTTTCGCGGAAAGCCTGGGCCAGCCGGTTCACGTATTCGAGTTGCCGCGGATCGGTCTCGTAGGCCGTAGCGAACTCGCCCACGCAGGTGTAGGCTTTTTGCAGGTCAATGTTGATCAACGCGGGCATCCTGCCAAAGCCGAACCGCTTACGGGTGGGATTGGCCTTGACTTGCGCAAACAATTGGCGCGCGCTCTTGTCGGACAGTTCCATGAGGGTGAAGAGGAAGATGAAAAACATTCATCTTCCCTTGGCGCATTTGTCCTGTCAATAGAACAAATAGGCCAAAGTCGGGCATCCCAGGCCAGCCGTCGCAGCCGCGGGTACTAGCCTACCCAGTTGGTGGCACTCCAGCCGCCGTCGATCACCAGCACATGACCATTGATGAAGGAGGCATCATCCGAACACAGAAAAGCCACCGCCGCAGCCACATCGCTGGGGGCCCCCAGCCTCGGATAGGGGATGGTGTCGACCATCAGGCGCCGGAAGGACGGCTGGTCGAGGCGGTCCTCGATCAGCGCGGTGCGAATCAGGCCGGGGGCTACCGCATTGATGCGCAGTCCCTTGGGACCATAGTCCACCGCCATCTGGCGGGTCAGGCCAATCAAGGCCGCCTTGGTGGCAGCGTAGGCTGAAGCCCCGGGATTGCCCATCAGCCCAAAGGTCGAGGCCACATGCACCATGCTGGCGCCCGATTGCATCAGTCCCAGGGCCTCGCGTGAAAATCGGAACACGCTTCGAAGGTTGACGGCCAGAAAGCGGTCCAGCTCGGTATCGTCGGTCAGATGCATGGGCTTGGGTCGACCCACCCCCGCGTTGTTGACCAGCGCATCGAGCCGGCCAAAGCGCGACCGCGCCAGGGCCATGGCCCGCGCCGGAGCCTGCTCATCGGTGACATCCATCACCTCCCAGGCGACCCGCTCGGGGGCCAGGGCCGCCAGCGTCTGCAAGCCCTCGGACTGACGGTCCAGCGCCACCAAGGACCAGCCCGATTGCAAAAAGCGCTCGGCAATCGCCCGCCCAATGCCCTGAGCCGGGCCGGTCACCATGACAACCTTTGCTGAATCCATACCGCCTCTCCCTGAGTGCAGGACAATCGACTTTATACCGCCTGGCCTCGGCCGTAACCCTGCGCAATACCTTAGACATCTGACCCCTCCATCGCCTCCCATGAGACTTCCCACCTACTTCATTTCGCACGGCGGTGGCCCCTGGCCTTGGGTGGAGCAAATGCGCCCCTGGTTTGCCCTGACCGAACGCGAACTGGCCGCCCTGCCGCAGCGCTGGCCGCAGCGGCCACGGGCAGTGCTGATGATCAGCGGACACTGGGAAAGCGAGCAGTTCGCCGTCTCCAGCGCGCGGCATCCAGGCATGGAGTACGACTACTCCGGATTTCCGGCACACACCTATCAGATTCGCTATCCGGCCCCGGGGAATCCTGAGCTTGCGACCCGAGTGGCCGCCTTGCTCACGCAGGCCGGCCTGCCCTGCCGCAGCGATGAACGACAGGGCTTTGACCACGGTGTCTTCGTGCCCATGCACTGCATGTACCCCGAGGCTGACATGCCAGTGGTGATGCTCTCGCTCAAGACCGGCTATGACCCCCAAGAGCACTTCAGGGCCGGACAGGCCCTGGCCCCTCTGCGCCAGGAGGGCGTGCTGATTATGGGCAGCGGGCTGACCTACCATGACATGCGCGGCTTCGGCAGCAGCGCCGCCACCCCGGTGGCGCAAGCGTTCGAACAGTTTCTCGAACAGGCGGTGAGCGCGCCCGACCCGTCGCAGCGTCAAGCCCGCCTGATGGACTGGACGGCAGGTCCGCAGGCACGACGGGCCCACCCCCGTGAAGACCACCTGATGCCCCTGCTGGTGGCTGCAGGGGCTGCGGGGACAGATGCGGGGCGCCGCTTGTTTCTGGACCATGCGCTGGCGGTGGACATGGGCTCCTACGAGTTCGGATCGACCTCAGGCTCCGACCTACTGTCGCCCAGGCCCGCCGCCTGATCCTGGGATTTACTCTACTTGTCTAGTCAACACTAGACAAGTACGATGGCTTCATGCTGCTCACGCCACCCAACCCCTTGATGGAACCTGGCAACGGCCCGCCGTTCCAGCGCGTCAAAGACTTTCTACTGGCCGAGCTCTCCAAAGGCACTTGGCTGCCTGGCCAGCTCATGCCGTCGGAGAGTCAGCTGATGCAGCGTTTTTCGGTCAGTCGCATGACGGTCAACCGGGCCTTGCGGGAACTGCAGGCTGAAGGCCTGGTCGACCGGGTCCAGGGGGTAGGTACCTTCGCGGCGGCCTTGCATCGGGTGGCCAGCACCCTGTCCATTCACGATCTGCAGGAAGAAATCGAGGCGCGTGGCGGCCGTCACGAAGCGAGGGTTCAGTTGCACCGGGCCGAACCCGCCACGCAGGCCCTCGGTCAGCAACTGGGCGTGCCGGTGGGGACGACCGTCTTCCACACGCAGCTGGTGCACCATGAAAACGGGCAAGCGCTGCAGTGTGAAGACCGCTACGTCAATCCGCTGGCCGCACCGCACTACCTTGAACAGGACTTTGCACGCATCACGCCCACCCGCTACCTGTTTCAGCACACGGCCCTGCGCAGGGCCCAATACAGCCTGCAGGCGGACTGTGCAACAGCGCAGGAGGCCGAACTGCTTGGCATCGAACCGGATGCGCCCTGCCTCATCATGGTCAGGCGTACCATGAGCCATCAACATGTCATCACTCTGGCGCGGCTGGTGCACCCCGGCCATCGCTATCAGCTCAGCGGCGATTTCAATCCATGAACCCTCTGCCCGGCTCCTGGCAACGGGCCCGCTTGCAGGCCGCCACCGCCAGCCCCTGGCGCAACGGCGGCGGCATCACCCACGAGCTAGCAGCCGAGCCTGCCGGCCAGTGGCGCTGGCGGGTCTCGGTGGCGCGCATCGATTGGGACGGACCTTTCTCGCGCTTTGAAGGGGTGGATCGGCAATTTGCCGTGATCCGGGGCGCAGGGGTGCGACTGCATCTAGATGGCCGGTCTGTGTCTGTGCTGGCCCAGGGGCCGGCGGTGGCCTTTTCAGGCGAGGGCACCTGCCATGCCGAGCTGATCGACGGACCTACCCTGGACTTCAATCTGATGAGCCGGCATTCGCTCGCACACCTGCAGCGCTGCGCAAGCGAGTGCGCGCCCAATTGGACGACCGGGCAGACAGCCGGCTTGTACGCCTGTGCGCCGGCCCGCCTCAGCCATGCTTGCGGCGCGCACACCCTGCTGGCCCAGGACGAGTTGCTCTGGACACACCAGGTGCCCGATGGACCCTGGACAGTCAGCGGCGCCGACGCCCTGGCGTTTTGCATCGGTGGGGGGCAGGCATGAGCCGCCATCTGCTCACCGACTGCCATCTGGCCACCATGGACCCGCAGCCGGGTAATCCGCTGGGGCTGATCCACGATGCGTCCCTGATCTGGGACGAAGCGACAGCCACAATCGTCTGGGTCGGACCGCACGCGCAGTTGCCTCAAGCCCTGCGGCAGGGTTGCCAGCATCACAGAGGGCATGGAAGCTGGGTCACCCCCGGCCTAATCGACTGCCACACGCATCTGGTGTACGGGGGCGACCGCAGCGCCGAATTCAGGCTGCGGCTGCACGGTGCCAGCTACGAGGAAATTGCCCGAGCCGGCGGTGGCATCGTCTCCACCGTCAAGGCCACGCGAGAAGCCAATGCCCCTGCACTGCTGGACCAGACCCTGGCCCGCTTGGACCTGCTGCTGGCCGAAGGTGTGACCACCCTAGAGATCAAGTCTGGCTACGGTCTGCGCCTCCAGGACGAGCGCAAATGTCTGGAGGTGGCGCGCCAGCTCGGCCGCCAGCGGCCGGTGGAGGTTCGGACCACCTTTTTGGGTGCCCACGCCTTGCCCCCCGAGCGCAAGGGGCAGGCGGACACCTACATCGACGAGGTGGTGGCCATGCTGGCCGATCTGCACCGCCAGGGTCTGGTCGATGCGGTCGACGCCTTCTGCGAGAACATTGCTTTTTCTTTGGAGCAGACCGAACGGGTGTTCAAAGCGGCCCGTTCCCTGGGCCTACCGGTCAAACTGCATGCAGAACAATTGAGTGACATGAACGGCGCGGCTCTGGCTGCTCGGTACCAGGCCCTCAGTTGCGATCATCTGGAGTGGCTCAGCCCATCGGGGGCGCGCAGCATGGCCCAAGCCGGTACCGTAGCGGTGCTGCTGCCCGGAGCCTTTTATTTCCTGCGCGAAACCCGGGTTCCGCCGGTAGCCATGATGCGCGAACTCGGTATACCCATGGCCTTAGCCACCGACTCCAATCCGGGTACCTCGCCCTGCACCTCCCTGCTGCTGATGCTCAGCATGGGCTGCACCCAATTTCGACTCACGCCCGAAGAGGCCCTGCTGGGTATCACACGCCACGCGGCGCAAGCGCTGGGTCTGAGCGATCGAGGCCATCTGCGGTCCGGCCAGCGAGCCGATCTGGTGCTCTGGCCCATCGAACACCCGGTTGAACTGTGCTATCGCTTCGGGCGCCATCCGGCCCCGCACGTGGTCCAGGCCGGTCGCTGGCGGGGCAGCACGGTCGACGCACCCATCACCCGAGCATCATGAGCGAGCTCAGCTTTGACCTGCACCTTGGCCGCATCGGTCTGGTGCTGAGCATGCCCCACATGGGCAGCTACATCCCCTCAGACCTGAGCTCTGGGCTGGTACCCCGCGCCCTCGACTGTGAAGACGCCGACTGGCATATGGACAGGCTCTACGACTTCGCCTTGGACTTGGGCGCCAGCGTGCTGCGGCCGCGGCTCTCGCGCTATGTGATCGACCTCAACCGGCCACCCGATGATGCCCCGATGTACCCGGGCGCCTCCAACACCGAGCTGTGCCCCACCCGTTTCTTCACCGGAGAGACCCTTTACCAGACGGGTCAGGAACCCGGCCCAGAGGAAAAGCTCAGGCGCAAGCGGGCCTACTGGGAACCCTACCATCAGGCTCTGCAGGACGAATTGCAACGCCTGCTCGACCTGCACGGCCGCGTGCTGCTGTGGGATGCGCACAGCATCCGGTCACAACTGCCCTGGCTTTTTGAGGGACGCCTGCCCGATCTGAACATCGGCACTGCCGATGGCAAGGCCGCCCACCCCGCCATTGCCCAGGCGGTGGTCCAGGCCTGCGCAGCCGACCCCCGTTACACCCATGTGCTCAACGGCCGCTTCAAGGGTGGCTACATTACCCGGCGCTATGGCCAGCCCGAGCGCGGCATCCATGCGGTGCAACTCGAGCTGTGCCAATGCCTCTACATGCAGGAAGAGCCGCCCTACGCCTACCTGCCCGATCGCGCCCGACAACTGCGGCCCACCCTCCAGCAGATGATGCGCGCGGCCCTTCGAGCCCTGGAAAACTTGCCCCAATGAAATTCTGGAGCCCCCATGCCTGGATCGATGGCCGCTGGCAGGGCCAGGTGCTGCTGCACTGCGACGCGCAGGGGCTGTGGTCGCACATTCAGACCGGCGTGCCCGCCAGCCAGGTCGGCGGCGCCCAGCGGCTGGGCCCGGTGCTGCCCGGCCTGGTCAATGCCCACAGCCATGCGTTTCAGCGTGCGATGGCCGGTCTGGGGGAACGCATCGACCCGTCCGCACCGCTGGACGACTTCTGGTCCTGGCGCGACCGCATGTACCGGGTGGCCCACAGCCTGGGCCCCGATGAACTGGAGTCCGTGGCCAGCTGGCTCTACAGCGAACTGCTGGCCCACGGTTTCACCCAGGTCTGCGAGTTTCATTACCTGCACCGCGATCTTGAAGGCCGGCCCTATCAGGATCCGCAGGCCCTGAGCTGGGCCCTGGTTCGTGCAGCAGAGCGAACCGGCATGGGTCTGACCCTGCTGCCCACACTCTATATGCGTCAAGGCTTTGGGCACACGGACCTGCAAGCGGCGCAGCGGCGCTTTGCCAGCACACCAGAGTTCGTGATGGACACCCGGCAGCAAATCCGAGACTACGCCGCCCAGCATGGTCGCCGCAACCTCCTTCACGCTGGCGTGGCCCTGCATTCGCTGCGTGCCGTTCCCCCACAGGCCGTGCAAGAAATCGGTCAGGCCGCTGCCGACGGGCCGATCCACATTCACGCGGCCGAGCAACCACAGGAGGTGGCGCAGTGCCAGCGGCACTTGGGCTGCCGACCGGTGCAGTGGCTTGTAGATCAGGCGGGCATCGGGCCGTCCTGGCATCTGGTGCATGCCACCCATATCGACGATCGTGAACTCGACGGCCTGGCGCGCAGCGGTGCCCAGGTGGTTTTGTGTCCCAGTACCGAGGCCAATCTGGGCGATGGCCTGTGGCCCCTGCCCGGCGGTCTGGAGCGCCAGATCCCCTGGTCCATTGGCACGGACAGCCACGTGGGTCGGCACTGGGCCGACGAATTACGCTGCCTGGAATACGGCCAGCGCCTGCAATTGCAGGCGCGCAACCTCGCTGCCAAACACGGCCGGCGAGACAGCAGCGCGGCGGTTCTGTTTGAGAACGCGCTGCGCGGGGGCTGCAAGGCCAGCGGCTTGCCACTGGCCGGCATTGCCCTGGGCCAGCGGGCCGACTTGCAGGAAATCGATACCGGGCATCCCGCGCTGATCGGCCTGCCCACGGAAAATCTCCTCGACGCCTGTGTGTTTTCGGCCCCGGCGGCCCGACCGCGCCGAGTCTGGGTCGCGGGCCGCTTGGTGCAGGCCGACTGGACCGGTCTGGCCCCACGCTGGCGCGAGATACTGGCGCGCCTCTGGCCCGGCGAGCGAGCCTAAAAAAGCGTCCCCAGACCCTGAGCAAACCCGATGAACCGAAGACCGGAACCGAGCCATGTCCCTGCTTGAAATGACCGAGAACACGACCTTTCTTCGCAACGCCTGGTATGTCGCCAGCCTATCCAAACAAGTGAGTCGGCAGCCGCGCGCGGTGCGCCTGCTCGACGAAGCCATCGTGCTCTACCGCCGTGAGGACGGTCAGGCGGTGGCCCTGGAAGACGCCTGCCCGCACCGCAAGCTGCCGCTGTCCATGGGCCGACTGGTCGGCGATGCCATCGAGTGCGGCTACCACGGCCTGACCTTCAACGACTGCGGGCAGTGCATCGCCGCACCCACGCAGGCCCGCATACCCGCTGGCGCCAGGGTCCGCAGCTACCCGGTGCAGGACCGCTATGGCCTGCTCTGGATCTGGATGGGCGATGCTGAAAAAGCCGCGCACCATCCGATCATCGACATCGAAAATCATGACCACCCCGACTGGCACCTGACCACCGGCGACAGCCTGCTTTGCAACTGCCACTACCTGTGGCTGGTCGACAATCTGCTCGACCCCTCGCACGTGGCCTGGGTGCACCGCAATTCCTTTGCCGCTTCGGGTACCGAAGACACGCCGCTGCAGATCGATGCCGGCGATGAAGGCGTGATCTGCAGCCGATGGATGTACGGACAGCCTGCACCCGCGTTTTATGCGCCGCTGCTGAAGTTTTCGGGCCCGGTCGACAGGCTGCAGCACTATGAAGTGCGCCTGCCCTCCCTGGCCATCAACCGCAGCATCTTCGCGCCGGCTGGTCTGGGCGGGCCCGCCGTAGGGCAGGATCCACGCATCTATCGCATGGTCTCTTACAACTTTCTCACGCCGATCGACGCCAACTCAACGCTGTACTTCTGGCTTCAGCATCGCAACACCGATCCACACGATCAGGCCCTGACTGAACGCATCGCGGCCGGGGCCAAGGCCGCCTTTGAAGAAGACCGGCAGATTCTGGAGGCGGTGCACGCTGGCATGAAAAACAAGCGCACGCCCAACATCGGCCTGTTGCTCGACACCGGCGCCAGCCGGTTCCGTAAAACCCTGGCCGAGCGCATACAGGCGGAAGCCCAATCTTGAGAAGAAAAAACACTCCATGGTTTTGATCACCCCGGGCCAACTCGACTGGCCCCTGCTGAAAGACATTCGACGAGCAGCGCAGAGCCTGGACCTCACCCCCGAGGCCTGGACCCAGGTGGAGGCCAGCGCCCAGGCGGTCAGGCAAGTGCTGGCCAGCGGCCAAGTGGTCTACGGCCTGAACACCGGCTTTGGCAAGCTGGCCAGCACGCGCATCAGCGACTACGCACAGCTGCAGGTCAACCTGTTGCGCTCGCATGCGGTGGGCGTGGGCCAGCCGATGCGAGCCCCGGTGGTCCGGCTGATGCTGCTGCTCAAGGCCGCCAGCCTGGGGCGTGGGGCCTCCGGGGTCAGCCCGCGCATCATCAGAACCCTGTTGGACTTCCTGGCCCATGACCTGCTGCCCGAGGTACCCTGCAAAGGCTCGGTGGGCGCCAGCGGCGACCTCGCGCCCCTGGCCCATCTGTGCCTGCCGCTGATGGGCGAGGGCATGGTGACGCTACGCGGCCAGCGCATGGCCGCTGCGCAGGCCCTGCAGGCCTGCGGCATCGAGCCCCTCATTCTGGGGCCCAAGGAAGGGCTGGCCCTGATCAACGGCACCCAGGCGTCAACTGCCCTGGCCCTGGACGCGCTACTGACCGCCGACCAGTTGCTCACCACCGGCGTGCTGGTCGGTGCGCTCACCCTCGATGCTGCGCGGGGCAGTGACGCGCCCTTCGATCCCCGCATTCACCAGTTGCGCGGCCAGCCCGGCCAGATCGATGCGGCCACCGCCTACCGAGCCCTGCTGGAGGGCAGCGCCATCCGAAACTCGCACCTGACCAACGATGACCGTGTGCAGGACCCCTACTGCCTGCGCTGTCAGCCGCAGGTGATGGGGGCCTGTCTGGACCAGCTGCGCCATGCGGCTGCGGTGTTGCTGCGTGAAGCCAATGCGGTCACCGACAACCCGCTGGTCTTTTTTGGCGACGGACCGCCCGAATTGCTTTCCGGGGGTAATTTCCACGCCGAACCGGTTGCCCTGGCTGCTGACGGTATTGCACTGGCCTTGGCGGAGATGGGTGCGATTGCCGAGCGACGGGTGGCGATGCTGGTCGACAGCGCCATCTCGGGATTGCCCCCTTTCCTGACGCCCGAACCCGGCCTCAATTCCGGCTTCATGATTGCCCATGTGACGGCGGCAGCCCTGGCTTCGGAGAACAAATCGCTGGCCCATCCGGCCAGCGTGGACAGCCTGCCCACCTCGGCTAATCAGGAGGACCATGTAAGCATGGCCACCTTCGCGGCACGCAGGTTGTGGGACATGGCCGACAACACCGGCGCCATTTTGGCCATCGAGCTGCTGGCCGCCGCCCAGGGCCTGGAACATCACCGCCCGCTGCGCAGTACTGCGGCCGTAGAGGCCCTGCACCAGGGCGTGCGCACCTTGAGCCCCGCGCTGACGGTAGACCGAAGCCTGGCCCCCGATATGGCCGCTGTGCATCAGTGGCTGCTGGCTGACGGACCGCAGCAGCAGGTGCTCGCCGTGGCCTCGGGACCGCTGGCGCAAGCGCTCCATCATCTGTCCTGCGTGAAGCTCTGAAGCTGCGCGGCGGCCCGCGCGCAGCCGATCGGCTACTCCATGAACCAGATGAACCGGATCACGAACAGAATCGCGATCACCCAGGCCGCCGGGTGCACCTGGCGGTGGCGTCCCGTCACCAGCTTGAGCACGGTGTAGGTGATAAATCCAAAGGCCAGTCCGTTGGCGATCGAATAGGTGAAGGGCATCACCAGGGCTGCGACTGCAGCCGGTGCGGCCTCGGTCACATCGTCCCAGTCGATATGCTTGAGTTCGGCCAGCATCAGACCGGCGACATAGACCAAAGCGGGAGCGGTGGCATAAGCTGGGACAACGTCAATCAGCGGCGAGAGAAACAGGGCCAGCAGGAAGAGCAGCCCGATCACCATGGCGGTCAGGCCGGTACGGCCCCCAGCTTGCACCCCGGCCATGCTCTCGATGTAGGCGGTGGTACTGCTGGTGCCCAGCACAGAGCCCCCCAGAATGGAGGTGCTGTCGGCAAACAAGGCCCGATTGATGCCTTTGCGATCACCGCCGTTCATCAGGCCGGCGCGCTTGGCCAAACCGGTCAGCACACCGGTAGCGTCAAAAATTTCCACCAGCACAATGACCAGGACGACATTGAACAGGCCTTGTGCAACTGCGGCCTGGATGTCCATCTGCATCAAGGTGGGCATGATCGACGGCGGCATCGAAACCACCCCTTTGAAAGTGGTGAAACCGAGCGCCATGCTCAGCGCTGTCACCGTCAGGATGCCGATCAGGATGGCTCCCTTGACCCGCAGATAATCGAGAGCCGCAATGATGAAGAAACCGAAAATGGCCAGCAAGACCTTGGGGTCGTGAAGGTTGCCCAGCCCCACCAGGGTGGCCTCGTTCTTCGTAACGATTCCAGCGCTCTTGAGGGCAATGAGCGCCAGAAACAAGCCTATCCCCACGGGAATCGCCGATTGCAGGGACGCTGGGATGGAGTCAACGATCCACCGCCGCACGCCAGTGACCGTCAGCAGGATGAAGATGCAGCCGGAGACGAAGACCGCGCCCAAGGCGGCCTGCCAGGTCCACCCCATCCCGGCCACCACGGTGAAGGCAAAGAAAGCATTAAGCCCCATGCCCGGAGCCAAGCCCACCGGCCAGTTGGCCCAAAAGGCCATGATGAAGCAGCCCAGAGCAGCGGCCAGACAGGTGGCAACGATCACGGCCCCCTTGTCCATGCCCGTGGTCCCCAGGATGCTGGGGTTGATGAAGACGATGTAAGCCATAGCCAGGAAGGTGGTCAGGCCCGCGACCACCTCCGTCTGCACATCGGTCTTGTGCTTTTTAAGCTCGAAGATTTTTTCCAGCATCACGGCGAGGTTCTCCCGATTAGGGTCTTGGGTTGATGGAACGGGGCAGGAACCCTTTGCGGCAGATATGCCCGCCCGATCGCACCCCGGCGTTCGATGGCATAAGCCACAGAACCACAAGAACGCAGGTTAATCGTGATGAATACCTAATGGCTATATAGGTTTACCTTGATGAATATTTAATGTTTGTCTTTTCCGGAGATTGAAAGTGCAGACAAACCGACAGGAGGCGGGTACCATCGCGGCCGCTTGTCCTCATTGGGTCAAGGCTCGACTTGAAATCGGGCCGCTCGATTCAACCCACTTGCCCGCAGTGCCCGACGCAAAATGCGGCATCTGCTACCAACCAATTGGAGTTCTCATGTCTACAGAAAAAGTGGCTCTCATCACCGCGGGAGGCTCCGGCATGGGCGCCGCTGCGGCCAAGCGTCTGGCGGAAGATGGCTACCAGATTGCCGTTCTGTCATCGTCCGGCAAGGGACAGGCGCTGGCGCAATCGCTCGGTGGCGTGGGCGTGACCGGCTCCAATCAATCCCATGAGGACGTGCAACGCATCGTCGATCTGGCAATGCAGCGGTGGGGACGCATTGACGCACTGGTCAACTCAGCCGGGCACGGCCCCCGGGCCCAGATCCTGGAAATCAGCGATGCCGATTGGCAAAGAGGGATGGAGGTTTACTTCCTCAGCGCGGTGCGGCCGATCCGTCTGGTCGCCCCCATCATGGCAGCCCAAGGCGGCGGGGCCATCGTCAACATCAGCACCGCCTGGGCCTATGAGCCTTCGGAGATGTTCCCCACCTCGGCGGTGTTCCGTGCGGGCCTGGCCAGCTTTTGTAAGATCTGCGCCGATACGTATGCTGCGCAGAATGTTCGCATCAACAACGTGTTGCCGGGCTGGATCGACAGCCTGCCTGCCACGGATGCGCGCCGCGACAGCGTGCCGATGCGCCGTTACGGACGGGCCGAAGAAGTCGCGGCCACCATTGCCTTTCTGTTGTCGGCGGGGGCAGGCTACATCACCGGACAGAACATCCGGGTCGATGGCGGCATCACGCGGTCGGTTTGAGGCAGCGCGGTCGTCTCAGGAGGGAACCCGGCCGATCCGCTGCCACCACTGATCGAAGCTCTGCGCCAGACTCGCCTCAACCCAGAGCCCAGCGCTCTGAGCTTGCGGGCAGATCACTACCGTGAAGGCGGCACAGCGGGTGCGACTGGCAAAGTCGGGGGGCAAGCGCTCGAAGTCCAGTTCGCAACCCTGCGCAAGCCATTGCTGGGCTGATCCGGGAATTTCAAAAGCCTGCTGCGCATCGCTGATCTCGATCAGCGCATAGGGATGAGAGCCCGCCGCCTCACGCACACGGTCGGGCCAGGCCGTATCGACCGCCCCCCAGCACCACCATTCATCGGGGCCCAGACGCATCCACAACATCTGGCCCCGACGCAGGCAGCGACTGGTCTGCAGCGCGAACAGGCCCTGCGCCAGAGCCTCAAGCCAGGGCTGCGGCCGCGCACGCAGACAAAACAATCGCCCTTCGCGGGGCGGACAAACCCATCCATCAGCCACGCATGCGCCCTCCCTGTGGGTCGACGAACACCGGCGGCACCACCTGAGCCGGCCGTCGCGCCAGACCCGACGGCGCAGTAGCGGTGACCCAAACCGTCTGCCCATGCCGTGCGGCGCCATCCTCCAGCAGTGCCAGGGCCACCGCCCGCTGCAAGCTGGGGCTCCAGACGCTGGCCGTGACGAAGCCCGCGCTGGCCTGATCCAGGGCCAGCGCCGACTGCGGGTCCATGTCCAGTTCGGCCTTGAGAATCTGGGCGCCTTCCTCCAGTGGCACCTCGCCCTGGCCGACCAGCAGACCTACCAAAGCCGGCCGGCCGGCCGGTCTTTGCAGATCGCGCTGGAGGGAGCGTTTGCCCACAAAATCACTCTTGTCCATGCGCACCGCCCAGGCCAGGCCCAAATCCAAGGGGTTGACGCAGCCGTCGACCTCGTGGCCCACCGAAATGAATCCTTTCTCCACCCGCAGCACATGGTTGGCCTCCGAGCCTATCGCGCTCAGGCCCAGGGGCCGACCCTTCTCCATCAGCTGCACCCACAGAGCCAAGGCCTGCCGGGCTGGCAAGTGAATTTCATAGCTCAACTCTCCGGTGAAGCTGACGCGAAACAGTCGCACCGGCAGTCCAGCCAAGCTGCCCTCGCGCAGGGTCATGAAAGGAAAGGCAGCGCGCGACAAATCCACGCTGCAGCCGCAAGCCTGCAAGAGTTCGCGAGCGCGTGGCCCACAAACCACGAGAGCGGCCCATTGGTCGGTCACCGGGGTCACGAAGGCCTCAAGCCGGCCCTCAAAGTGCACCTGCAGCGCCGACTCCAAGGCCGCGTGCACCGCCTGGGCCTGGCCGCTGGTGGTGGTGATCCACCACCGCTGTTCACCGATGCGAAACACGGTGCCGTCATCGAACACCCGGCCATCCTCGCGCAGCATGACCGCGTAGCGGCCCCGCCCCAGCGCGAGATCACTCACCCGGCAGGCGTAGAGGTATTCCAGCAGATCGACGGCCTGTGGCCCGCTGATTTCAAACTTGCCCAAGGGCGAGCTGTCATAAATGGCCACCGCCTCGCGGCAGGTGCGGCATTCGCGCTCAAGGGCCTGCGCGAAGTTCTCGCCCGGTTTGGGGTAGTAGCCGGGCCGGCGCCAGTTCTGACCGGATTCATACATCACCGCGCCCTGCTGTTCATGCCAGGCGGTGATGGGCGTGCGCCGTACCGGACGAATCAAGGGACCGGGGTCCGCGCCGGCGATGGCACCGAAAGGCACCGGGGTATAGGGGGGACGCAGCCGGGTGGGCCCCAGATCACCCGGCGAGAGCCCCCGCAACTGCGCCATCAATACCGCACCATGCAGGGTCGAGGTGCGACCTTGGTCGGGTCCCATGCCCAAAGCGGTGTAACGCTTGAGGTGCTCGGGCGCCTCATACCCCTCCTGCCGGGCCAGCCGCAAGTCGTCCAGCGTCACATCGCTGGCCCAGTCGATAAAAACCCGACCTTTCCCAATGTGCCGCAGCTCGATGGCGCTGCAGCCTGCACTCTCTTGCGGCGTTGCCGGGCGGGGCAGACTCGGCAGTCGCAGCCCCAGGGCGCGCGCCACTTGCTCGGTGCCCTGCGCCGCATGGGCCAGCACATCACCGGTGCGCTGCGCACCGCCGGCCGCACCGAGGCATGAAGCCTCAGGCCCGCCGCCCTCAGGGACCATGCCGTGCAGGTTGGCGTCATAGCGGCTGAGTCCGCCCACCTGCGCATGCAGGGCCAGGGCACAGGTCCAGCCGCCGGAGACCGCCAACAAATCGGCCGGCAACCACTGGCGCTGCCCCGAGGCCAGATCCAGGGCCACCGCACGCACCGCCTGCCGCCCCTGCACCGCAGCCACCCGAGCACCCAGTTCCACCCGCAAGCCCAAAGCGCCAGCACGCTGCAGCAAATCGGGGGGCACCTGCGGCCGCAGATCGGCTACCGTGAGCACTTCAATGCCGGCCTGCTGCGCCTCGAAGGCAGTTGTCCAAGCCTGGTCGTTATTGACGGCCAGGACCATCCGACGGCCGGCCGCCACACCCCAGCGGTGAAGATAACTGCTGACCGCGCCCGCCAACAGGACGCCGGGACGGTCATTGTCGGCAAACAGCAGCGGCCGCTCGATCTGCCCCGTGGCCAGCAGCGCATGCGGGGCACGGATCTTCCAGAGACGTTCGCCCCCCGGTCGGCTGCGGTCCAGGGCCAGCCACAAGCCATGGTCGTAGCGCGAAACCACCTGGGTCATGGGCCATCGCCGCACGTTCGGCAGCGCATCGAGCGCCTGCACCGTCTGCGCGATCCATTCGTCCATCGCGCTCCCGGCCGGGCGATCAAGCCAGCGGCCGCCGGGCTGGGGCGCATCGTCAGCCAGAATCACTCGGGCCCCGGCCTGGGCCAGGGCGTGCGCTGCCCAAAGCCCCGCCACCCCGGCGCCTATCACCAGCACATCGGCGTGGGCAAAACGCCGGTCGTAGGGCAGGGAGGCGGTCGGCTTCTCGGCTGAGGGCAAGCGCCCCAAGCCAGCAGCATGCCGCAGCGCCCGCTCAAACCAGGGCCAGGCCCAAGCCGGCGATTTGAAGGCCTTGTAATAAAAACCAGCCGGCAGCAAGGCCGAGCAGCGGTCCGCCAGAGCCATGACATCCCATCGCAAACTGGGCCACCCGTGCTGCCCCCAGGCCTGCAGGCCTTCAGCCAGTGGCTCCACCGTGGCCAGGACGCTGGGCTCGGCGCGGGGAGATCGCAGTTCGACGAAGGCGCAGGGATCTTCCCAGCCCGCAGCCATCAGCCCACGTGGGCGGTGGTATTTGAAACTGCGCGCCAGCAGGCGCGTGCCCTGGGCCAGCAGCGCCGAGGCCAGCGTATCGCCCTCAAAGCCCTGCAGGGGGCGGCCTTCAAACTGAAAGTTCAGCAGACGGTCCCGGTTGATCAGCCGACCACCCAGCGGCAAGCGCCATCCGCTCATGACTGCACCTGCACGGAGCAACTGAGGATTCGCTGGGTATGCGGATCGCGCTGAACCCACAGCCAGGCCCGGCAGCCGTGCATATGCCACCAAAGCTCGCGCACGGGCGCATCGGGGTTGTCCCGGTGATACAGATGATCGGCCCAGGCCGCCTCGTCCAGCGCCTGCGGCTGCGCCGGCCGATGGCAGGCTTCGCCGGCGCAGGCAAACTCCTGCTCGTTACGCAGGCCGCAGTAGGGGCAGGGAATGATCAACATGCGATCTCGTCAGAACCGGTTGGAGGCGCTGGCGGTCTCGAACAGCAAGCGGCCGCTGGCAAAGCGATCCAGCGAAAACGGGGCTGCAAAGCGGTCGGCCTGTCCCCTGGCCATCAAACCGGCCAGGCTGCGCCCCCCTGAAGGAATCGACTTGAAGCCGCCCGATCCCCAGCCGGCGCTGACGCACAGGCCCTCAACCGGCGTGGTCGACAAGATCGGACTGGTATCGGCCGACAGGTCAATGGCGCCGCCCCAGGTGCGCAGCAACTTGACCCGCGCCAAGGACGGGAACAGTTCGAGCAGGCTGGCCACGCAGTCTTCAATCACGCCATGCTGACCCCGCTGTGTCCAGGACAGCCCTGCATCGGGCCCACCGCCGATCACCAACTCGCCCTTGTCCGATTGGCTGAAGTAAAGGCCCAGGGCCGGACACGACACGATGACATCGAGCATCGGCTTGAGCGGCTCAGACACAAAAGCTTGCAGCGTGAGCGTCTCTAGTGGCAGCCTCAGGCCGGCCATACGCGCCAATCGGCTGGTGGAGCCAGCCACCGCGAGCCCCACACGGTCGGTGAGGATGCGGCCGCGCGAGGTTTGTACCGCCTGCACACGGCTGCCTTCGATCTCCAGGCCCGTGACCTCACAGTTCTCGATCAGGTCCACACCGGCCGCGCTGGCTGCCCGGGCATAGGCCCAGGCTACAGCATCGTGCCGCACCGTGCCGGCGCGACCCTGCCAGGCACCGGCGAGGACCGGCAGACGCATGTCAGCCTCACGTCTGAGCAGAGGCAGCAGGCGGTAGACCGCCTCGGCATCGAGCAATTCATAGTCGGCTCCGACCAGGCGCATGGTGTGCAGACGGCGGCGGGCATCGCGCAGCTTGGCCCAGGTCTGGATGATCTCAATCTGGCCGCGCTGGCTGACCATCAGATTGAAATCGAGCCGCTGGCTCAAGTCTTCCCACAGACGGAGGTTTTCATCCTGAAAGCGTATGCCCGGCTCGCGCAGGTAATTGGACCGGATGACGGTGGTATTGCGACCCGTGTTGCCGCCGCCAAGCCATCCACGTTCGAGCACCGCCACGCGACGTAAGCCTTCGTCGCGCACCAGATGCCAGGCCGTGGCCAGGCCATGCCCGCCCCCGCCGACGACCACCGCCTCATAGCTGGGCTGAGGCTGCGCGGCACGCCAGGTCCGCGGCCACCCGTGGTGGCCACTCAGGGCCTGTTTGAGCAGTTGCAGAAAGTTGTAACGCACGATCGGGGTAAACACCAAGACGGCCACAGCAAACCGGCCGCGTGATCGCACCGACTGTACCGGAGACCCCGGTTGCAGGACGCTGGCTGGGTCGCAAGGGCCAAGCGCTCGGGGGCAAGCATCGACCCACTGTGCAGCCCCAGAATGCCTAAGCTGCTACGATCCCGGGTGAAACGCTAAGTTCACGGGCTAAAGCGCCCCGCCCCGCGCGACGAGGCGGCCCGACCTCCCCTATCAAACCGATGAAAGGTGCGACCATGAAACTGATCAAGTCCTTGCTGACCGCCACCCTGTGTGGACTGGTGGCCTTCAGCAACTCGGCCTTCGCCCAGGCGGCCCCGGCCAAGAGCCGGCTGCAAACCATTCTGGAGCGGGGGACGATCCGCGTGGGTACCACCGGCGACTTCAATCCGATGTCCATCCGCGACGCCGCCACCAACAGCTACCGCGGTTTCGACATCGAGGCCATGGAGCAACTGGCCAAGGATTTGGGCGTGAAAGTCGAATGGGTGCCTGCCGAGTGGGCAACCCTGGTGGCCGGTATCACCGCCAACCGCTACGACATCTTCTCCGGCGCCTCGCTGAGCATGGCCCGCGCCAGAACGGTGGCGTTTTCCGACCCCTATATCGAAGCCGGTACGGTTCCTGTGATCCGCAAGGCCGATGCGGCCCGCATCAACGGCTGGGCTGATCTGAACCGCAGCGGCAATACGATTGCCGTCTCGCTGGGTACCGTCTTTGAGGAGCAGGCCAAAGCCCACTTCCCTCAGGCCACCGTGCGTGCCATCGAAAAGCCTGCCACTGGCTACCAGGAAGTGCTGGCCGGTCGGGCCCTGGCCACCATCACCAGCAATGTGGAGGCGGCTACCCTGGTCAAGACCTACCCGAACCTGACCACCGTGTCGAAGGCCGAACTGCGTAACAAGCGGCCCTTTGCCTATCCCCTGCCGCAGGGCGATCCGGTCTGGACCACTTTTGTGAACAACTGGGTGGCCTTGAAGAAGTCCGAAGGCTTCTTCGACGCGCTTGAGGCCAAGTGGCTGGGCCGTTGATCGCCTGAGTCAACTCCCCATGAAATTGCGACCGGCCCTGTGGCTGGCCCTGGTCCCGCTCGCCCTGCTCAGCGCCTGTGGCGTCGGGGCTGACGGCAGCGGCTACGCCTGGGGTTGGTATGTGATCAACCCGCTGACCGACAAGGGGGCCTCCAACCTCAGGTTCCTCTTGGCCGGCCTGGGTTTGACCATCGGGCTGTCGGTCACCGCCATCGTCGTCTCAGTGATCCTGGGGGTCTTGCTGGCACTGGCCGGTTTGTCGCGTTCAAGCCCCCTACGCGCGGTCTCGCGCACCTATGTCGAAATTTTTCGGGCGATCCCTCTACTGGTGCTGCTGCTCTGGGTCTACTATGGCTTGCCCATGGTCACCGGGCTGCAGTTTGGTGCCTTTGCCGCTGGGGTCATCTCGCTGGCCTTGTCCGACGCCGCGTTCGAATCCGAAATCTTCAGGGCTGGCATCCAATCGGTGGCCAAAGGCCAGCGGGAAGCAGCCCACACGCTGGGTCTGTCCAGCCGGGACACCTTCCGCTACATCGTTTTCCCGCAGGCCATACGCACCATCCTGCCGGCCCTGGGAAACCAGTTTGTCTATGTGCTCAAGATGAGTTCGCTGGTCTCGGTGATCGGCTTGCAAGAGCTCACGCGCCGGGCCAATGAGCTCAACGTAACCGAATACCGTCCCCTGGAAATCTACACCGCACTGGTATTCGAATACCTGCTGCTCATCCTGCTGACCTCCTGGGCCGTGCGACGCCTGGAAAGGCGCATGGCATCGGCGCCCCGGTGACCCGGGTCTGAACCCTCACATCGCCCCGAGAGCGGGGCTCCCCCCAGAGCCTGGAGGGTCTGTGCGCCAGAGAGACACCAGAAGCATCAGGCCCCTTATTTCGCGGCGCAAGAGGGTGATCTGAGACTCGATCTTGCGCGCGGGAGCGCCGCCCTTGACGCGATGTGGCACGGAGTCAGACACCCGCTGCAGGCCCGCCTCCATCGCCCAGAGGGCTGCGATACCACCCGAGCTTCAGTGATGCAAGATGCGGTCGAGAAAGCTACGGCAGCGTTCGCTGCGCGGGGCACTGAAAAAGACCGCCGGCGGCGCCTCTTCGACCACCCGCCCCTGGTCCATGAACACCACGCGATCGGCCACCCGGCGGGCAAAACCCATTTCATGGGTGACGCACAGCATGGTCATGCCGTCGCGGGCCAGCCCCTCCATCACCGCCAGCA
>CAZATV010000027.1:29924-30192 GCA_964488145.1 uncultured Polaromonas sp. | reverse complement strand
CTGATGTACTGCAGCGCTGCGGCCACTGATTCAATCAGGTCGGCTTGTGTGATCGTCGTACTCATGGGGTTTCCAGGTGGGCTTGAAGGTATCCGCTGGGGAGTTCTTGATGCGCTGCGCAGGCAACTTGGGCACAGCCACCGATCAGTGTTTTGCGCCTGTAGCGGCGTGCGACATCAGCCGGTCGGTCAGGGCGATCGCCAGGGCACTGAGCAGGAAGGCGACATGGATCACGGTCTGCCACAGCAAGACCTTGGTGTCGTAGTTG
>CAZATV010000027.1:25059-29914 GCA_964488145.1 uncultured Polaromonas sp. | reverse complement strand
GTTGATGAAGGTCTTGAGCAGGTGGATCGAACTGATGCCGATGATGGCGGTGGCCAGCTTGACCTTCAGCACCGATGCATTGACGTGGCTGAGCCATTCGGGCTGGTCGGGATGACCCTCGAGCTCCATGCGGCTGACGAAGGTTTCGTAGCCTCCGACGATGACCATGATCAGGAGGTTGGAGATCATGACCACATCGATCAGCGCCAGCACCACCAGCATGATGACGGTCTCGTTGAGCGCCGTCAGGGGGACATCGGACTTGTAGCCGATGCTGGTCACCAGGGCCTGCAGGGCGGTCTGGCTGCCAAACACCGCTTCAATGAGGTGGACCAGCTCAACCAGAAAATGGAACACGTAAACGCACTGGGCAGCGATCAGGCCAATGTACAGGGGCAGCTGCAGCCAGCGGCTGGCAAAGATCATGCGCGGCAGGGGGCGCATGGGAGTCCGCGCGGATGGGGTGGGTTCGGTCATGGCTGAAGGCGGGGCCCAAAAAAACAGATTCTAGGGCCTCACCCCTATGGCGATATCCTGGGGCTCCTGTGTAAGCTCATCCCTTCGTCAGAAGCTTGTAAGAGCTTTCATTGACAGTTCGCAGCGCACTGTGCAGCCCCAAAGGAGACAAGATCCATGAGTACGAATACGTCCGCCATCGAGTCCGTGCTGGTTGAGAACCGGGTTTTCCCGCCACCCCAGGCTGCCATGCAGGGCGCACGCGTGAGCGGCATGGCCGCCTACGAAGACCTGTGCCGCCAGGCCGATGCTGATTTCCAGGGCTTCTGGGCCCAGCGCGCCCGCGACAACCTGGTCTGGCACCGACCCTTCACCCAAGTGCTCGACGAATCCAACAAGCCCTTCTACAAGTGGTTTGCCGACGGGCAACTCAATGCTTCCCACAACTGCCTGGACCGACATCTGGGCACCCCCACCGAAAACCGGACAGCCATTGTTTTTGAAAGCGATGACGGCAAGGTCTCGCAGGTGAGTTTCAGGCAGCTGCATGCCAAAGTCTGCCAATTCGCCAATGCGCTCAAGTCCTTGGGGGTCAAAAAGGGCGACCGTGTGGTCATCTACATGCCCATGACCGTCGAAGGCGTGGTGGCCATGCAGGCCTGCGCCCGCATCGGGGCCACCCACTCGGTGGTATTTGGCGGCTTTTCAGCCAAGAGTCTGCAGGAGCGCATTCAGGATGCGGGCGCGGTGGCAGTGATCACCGCCAACTACCAGATGCGCGGCGGCAAGGAACTCCCGCTCAAGGCCATCGTCGATGAGGCCCTGGGCCTTGGCGGCTGCGACAGCATCAAGAACGTGGTGGTCTACCAGCGCACCGCCACCGCCTGCTCGATGGTCGCTGGCCGCGATCGTTTCATGGCCGATGTGCTGCAGGGTCAGTCCAGCGATTGTCCGGCCGAGATGGTGGAGGCCGAACACCCCCTGTTCATTCTCTACACCTCAGGCTCCACCGGCAAGCCCAAGGGGGTGCAGCACAGCACGGCAGGGTATCTGCTGTGGGCCAAGATGACCATGGATTGGACCTTTGATGTACGGCCCACCGACATCTTCTGGTGCACCGCTGACATCGGCTGGATCACCGGCCACAGCTATGTGGCCTACGGCCCTCTGGTGGCCGGCGCAACGCAGGTGATCTTCGAGGGTGTGCCCACCTATCCAGATGCCGGTCGCTTCTGGCAGATGATCGAGCGTCACAAGGTCACCATCTTCTACACCGCGCCAACGGCCATCCGCTCCTTGATCAAAGCCGCCGAGGGCGATGCCAAGGTGCATCCGAGGAACTGGAATCTCTCGAGCCTGCGCATCCTGGGCTCGGTGGGCGAGCCGATCAACCCCGAGGCCTGGATGTGGTATCACCGGCACGTGGGTGGTGAGCGTTGCCCCATCGTCGATACTTTCTGGCAGACCGAGACCGGCGGTCACATGATCACGCCGCTGCCCGGAGCCACGCCGCTGGTCCCTGGCTCCTGCACGCTGCCACTACCGGGCATTGCAGCGGCTATCGTCGATGAACAGGGCAATGACATGCCCAACGGGAGCGGCGGCATTTTGGTGGTCAAGAAGCCCTGGCCTTCGATGATTCGAACCATCTGGGGCGATCCGGAACGCTTCAAGAAGAGTTACTTCCCCGACGAGCTCAAGGGCTATTACCTGGCCGGCGATGGTGCGGTGCGCAGTGCCGACCGGGGCTACTTCCGCATCACCGGTCGCATTGACGACGTGCTCAATGTGTCGGGCCACCGCATGGGCACCATGGAGATTGAGTCGGCCCTGGTGGCCAAGACCGATCTGGTGGCCGAGGCTGCGGTGGTCGGACGCCCGGATGACCTCACGGGCGAGGCCATCGTGGCCTTTGTGGTGCTCAAGCGCGCCCGACCCACGGGCGAGGAGGCCAAGGCGATTGCCAAGCAATTGCGTGACTGGGTGGGCAAGGAGATCGGTCCGATCGCCAAGCCCAAGGACATCCGCTTCGGCGACAACCTGCCCAAGACCCGTTCGGGCAAGATCATGCGACGGCTCTTGCGTGGCATTGCCAAGGGTGAGGCGATCACCCAGGACACCTCCACCCTGGAGAACCCGGCCATTCTGGAGCAGCTGTCGCAAAACAACTGAGGACCGGCCCTTTTGGGGCGCCCCCGCGGCGACCTCGTGGTTTGTGGGAGCCGCGCCCTCGCGGAGACCTCGTGGTTTGTGGGAGCCGCGCCCTCGCGGAGACCTCGTGGTTTGTGGGAGCCGCGCCCTCGCGGCGATGTGGCGCTCGCTCGAGCGCGACGCCTCGACAGGGTCTTGACCCCGCGACCCTACTCAAACCCATCGAGAAGTGCCACCTGCCGCAGGCCCTGGCGCTGGGCGGTGCTCAGGGCGTGGGCGACGGCCGAATAGGGCACCTGCCTGTGGGCGCGGATATGCAGCACCTGCGGTGTGCTCTGGCGGGCCGCCTCGGCCAGTCGGGCTTGCAGCTCCTGATGGCCCTCGAGCAGCTGGCCATTCCAGCGCAGGTTACGGCCCGGCAGGACTTCGAGCACGATCACCTGGGGTTTGATCTCGGGCGGCTTGGCACTGGGTGCCGGCAGGCCCATATTGACCGCATGCCATTGCGGCGGGATGCTGATGATCAGCATCACCAGCAGCACCAGCAGCACATCGATCAGGGGCGTGGTGTTGAGCTCGACCATCAGCTCGTCCTCGCCAGCGCCATCGGTAAGCATCATGGCCATGTGGGTCTCCTCAGGGGGCAGCAGGTTCGGTCACGAAGCTGACCTGGCGCATACCCGCGCTGCGCAGGGCCTGCAGGGCCGGCTCCACCTTGCCGTAGGGCGCATCCCTGTCGGCCAGCAGGTGAACCGGCCTGTCCGGGTCACCGATGGCCTGCAGCCGCCGCGCCAGCTCGGCGGCATCCCCGACCGGTGTTTGCCCGAGATACAGCCGCCCCTGTCGGTCCACGCTCACGTTGAGGGTCTTGGGCGTGACCTGGCGCTGTTCGCTGCGCTCCTTGGGCAGCGGCACTGACATCGATGCGGTGGCCACCGGCACGGTGATGAGAAAAATGATCAGCAGCACCAGCATCACATCGACCAGGGGTGTGGTGTTGATGGTGCTGATCACTTCGGGCTCAGCCGGCGCACTGTGCAGCGCCATAGAGCGACTTCGGGCGCGTGTGGGGATCATGGTCGGGGGCTGACCAGCAGTACCGCGTGAAGGTCTGAGGCAAAGGCCTGCAACTCGTCGTTCAGGACCTTGTTGCGTCGCACCAGCCAGTTGTAGCCCAGCACGGCTGGCACTGCCACCGCCAGACCGATGGCCGTCATGATCAGCGCTTCGCCGACGGGCCCCGCGACTTTGTCGATCGAGGCTTGTCCGCTGATACCGATCTTGACCAAGGCGTTGTAGATGCCCCAGACGGTGCCGAACAGGCCCACAAAAGGTGCGGTTGAGCCCACCGTGGCCAGCAGGGCCAGGCCACGCTGCAGTTGCGACTGCACCCCGCTGAGCGCGCGCTGCAGGTTCATCGCCAGCCACTCGTGAAAGTCGATCTGACCGACCATCCCTTGATGCTTGTGTGCACTGTCTAGGCCTTTTTGGGCAATGAAGCGCAGCGCGCTCTTCTCGCCCAGGCTCTTGAGGCCCTCTTCCACCGAGGCGGCCTGCCAGAAGCCTTCTTGCACCTGCTTGAGTTGCTGGCTGACTTGCCTTTGCTCTTGCAGCTTGAGCAGCGTTACATACCAGGACGCCAGGCTCATCAGCAGCAGAATCAGCAAGGTGATCTTGGCCACCGCATCGCCCTGCGCCCACAAGGATGCCAGGCCGTAGGGGTTGGCTTCGGCGCTGCCTTGCGCGGCGGCGGAGCCGGCCGTCAGGAGCAAGGTTAGAGGGATCAGGTGTGTGTGGGTCATGGAGAAATCCTATTTGGGGCGATCCCACCCTATGTTGTACGGAAATTCGTTGGGGACGGCCAAGCCCTCTCGGATGCAAGGTGCGTATCGCATGCGCATCAGGCGATCGATACCGGTCTCGTCCAGATCGATGGAGCCACTGGACCTCTGGATTTTCACGCCTGTTGGTCTTCCCTGTCGGTCGATGGAGACCAGGTAACTGGTGCTCATGCCTTCCCGCGTGACCAGTGCCGAATCCGGGGGTAAGAAATTGGGGCGGCTCAGGACCCGGCTTTCACATCCTTCCCTGGGGGTCGGTGGGCTGGTGGGCGCTGGCGCGACCTCGGCGCGAGTGCCTGTGGGCATCGAAGGCGCCGGGGCCATGCTTGGCGTTGGTGCAGCGGTGACCGGAGCCGGCCGGGGCGTGGGCGCGGAAGCGGAGGCCGGGGCTGGGGCTGGGGCTGGGG
>CAZATV010000027.1:0-24959 GCA_964488145.1 uncultured Polaromonas sp. | reverse complement strand
GCCGGCCGGGGCGTGGGCGCGGAAGCGGAGGCCGGGGCTGGGGCTGGGGCTGGGGGGGCAGCAGTTACCGGCGCCGCTGGCGGTGCGATCACGACGGGTGTTGGAGACGGTGCCACCGGTGCTGGAATGGGTGCCGGCGTTGGGATCGGGGGCGGCGCTGGGGCCGGTGCAGAAACGGCCGGAGGCGGTTCGGCTGGCGGCGGCGTCTTGACCGCAGGCGCTGGCGTCTTGGGCCTGAGGTCGGGCGGCAGTGGCGGTGCGGGAGGCGGCGCCGCATCGCTCAGCAGTAAGCGCACCGGCACCACCACTTCTTCGACCAGGCGCTGGCCGGTCCCGCTGATCAGCAGCCACGCCAGCGCGGCATGAACCGCCAAGACCCCGACCAGCGCCCAGCGGCCACTTGCTGGACTTTGTACGTTGGGGTTCCAGGCATCCGCTCGCCCGATGGGCCTAGCCAGGGCGGCGGGGCTGCTTTCGCGCATGGGCGGATCTGTAGATCAGAGCTTGGTTTGCTTTTGTTGCTGCGGATGGCTGCAGGAACAAATCCCGGTGTTTACTGGCCTTCAGCCCGAGCCAGCGACCACGCGCGAGGCGACGGCTAGATTGTCTCGCGGTCAGGCTGACGTGGGAGTATAGGCCGCGGGCTTGGGCATCGGCCAAGTTGAGGCGGCTCTGAATCCACGGCTCGGCGCTGTTCTGGACCGCTGGCTGCTACGCTCGGGCCTTGCCCGCAAAAACCGCGAGCCCATGAACAGCCTCGGACGCCGACCATGACGCACCAAGGCTCTGGCCTTCGAGTGTGTGGATAGCGCTTGGCTCAGTGCTCCGACGTCCATGGAACTCGGTCGCCACAGGCTGGCCGAGGTCTCAAACGGCTGGCGCGATGCCGAGCGCGATGGATGCGGATTTGCAGTTTTGAATGTGGTTTACGATGCAACGCGTGTCTGTCGAGCAAGAACAAGGAATGTGGCCGTCTGTGCAGGCTGTTGTAAGCGCAAGCCGCCCCGTGGATGGGGCGGTTGCGTTGGCTCGGTGCCGGCTCCAGCGTTCTTTGTTCGGGTGGGGCGGTTGATGTCGGCAGAGAGCGCACCCCGGACCGATGCCGGCTATTACGGCCGCGCGAATCCGACGCTACTGGAGCAGGTGGAGCCGCAGGCCCGCCGGTTTCTGGAGCTGGGCTGTGGCGCGGGCGGGTTTGCTCGCGCTGTGCGGGCGCGCCAGGCGGTCAGCCTCTACGTTGGAATGGACCTGGCGGCAGAGGCCCTCCGTCAGGCGGGAGCTGCGCTGGATGTGGCCTTGGCCGGCAACATCGATCGGGTGCCGGTCTGGCAGGATGACCCAGGGCTGCGGCAAGCCCTGCCGCTGGCAAGCTTTGATCATGTGGTGCTGGGTGATGTACTGGAGCATCTTTACGCGCCGCAAGCGGTGATGCAGCAGGCGGTGCAGTACCTGCGGCCCGGGGGTAGTGCTCTGGTGTGCATACCCAATGTGCAGCACTGGAGCGTGCTGGCCCAATTGTTGGCCGGCCATTGGCCGCAGACTGACGAAGGGTTGTTTGATCGCACGCACATTCGCTGGTTCACGCTGCATGACATGCTCGCCCTACTGCAGGGCTGCGGCCTGAGCGTGGAGAAAGTGGTCCCCCGTGTTTTTCAGCCCGAAGCGGCCCGGCCTCTGCTGCAAGCCTTGCAGCCCGCGGCTCGCCTTTTGGGCGTGCCACCAGGGCAGTTTGAGCAATTGGCGCTGCCGCTGCAGTACGTGCTGGTGGGGCGTAAACCGGGCACCGGCAACAGCGCGGCCTGATGTTTGACGCACGGACGGGGCGCCAGCGGTAGAACGGGCCAGTGCGCGGCCGTCCGGGACCCTGTCAAGACCCTGGCAAGCGGCCTTTACCTCTGGGCCATGATCCAGGCCACCAGCCGCTGGGCCTCGGCCTCACTGACCTGCGGGTTGGCCGGCATCGGCACAGCGCCCCAGGAGCCCGCGCCGCCCTTGATGATCTTGCCAGCGAGCATGGCCGCCACGTCTTTCTGTCCGGCGTACTTCTTGGCGATGTCCTTGTAGGAGGGGCCCACCAGTTTCTTGTCGACGGCATGGCAGGCCATGCAGTTCTTGGCCTGGGCCAGGGCTTGGTCGGCTTGGGCGCCCACAGACAAAGTCAGGGCGAAGATACCAGTGGCAAGAGCAAGTGCGGATTTCATCGATGAGAAGTTTATGAGGTTGAATCGAATTCACAGGTTGAGCCCGAAGGCTTGCCCTGCCCAGGACCGATTGTTCCCTGAACTGGCGCATTTGTGCCCTTGACCCTGATACGCACAGGGGTAGCGCGGTCGCTGATTCGACCCCGCGGCTTTGAGAGGCGGTGAGGGAGCCGTGCGGCGCCACGGCTCCCGACGAACCCCTCAATAGGCGTCGAGTACCGCGCCCTTGCTGGCGCTGGACGCATTGAAGGCAAACTTGGCCTGCACTCCACGGGTGTAGCGAGGCGCCGGCGGCTGCCAGCCTTTTTTGCGCTCGGCCAGTTCAGCATCGCTGATGTTCAGTTGCAGCAGCAGCTTGTGCGAGTCGATGGTGATGGAGTCGCCCTCGCGCACAAAGGCAATGTTGCCGCCGGCAGCGGCTTCGGGGGCCACATGGCCGACCACCATGCCCCAGGTACCGCCGGAAAAGCGGCCATCCGTGATCAGGCCGACGCTCTCGCCCAGGCCAGCGCCGATCAGCGCGCCGGTGGGCGCGAGCATCTCGGGCATGCCGGGGCCACCCTTGGGGCCCAGGTAACGCAGCACCATCACATCGCCGGCCTTGATCTTGCCGTCGAGGATGGCTTGCAGGGCTGACTGCTCGTCGTCGAATACACGGGCTGGTCCGGTGATGACCGGATTTTTCAGGCCGGTGATCTTGGCCACCGCGCCCTCGGGTGAGAGGTTGCCCTTGAGGATGGCCAGGTGCCCCTGCTTGTACATCGCGTTTTCGATGGTGTGGATCACGCTCTGCTCCGGCGGTGCATCCGGCACATCCTTGAGAACCTCGGCAATGGTTTGTCCGGTGATGGTGATGCAGTCACCATGCAGCAAACCGGCGTTGAGCAGAATCTTCATCACCTGAGGAATGCCGCCGGCAGCGTGCAGATCGACGGCCAGCGCCCGGCCGCTGGGCTTGAGGTCGCACAGGACGGGCGTGCGCTGACGAATACGCTCGAAATCATCGATAGTCCATTCCACCCCCGCGCAATGTGCGATCGCCAAAAAGTGCAGCACGGCGTTGGTGGATCCGCCAGTGGCCATGATCACGGCCACAGCATTCTCGATCGATTTTCGGGTGACGATATCGCGAGGCTTGATGTCCTTCTTGATGGCCTCCACCAGCACCTTGGCCGACTCTTTGGCAGAGCGAACCTTTTCCTCGTGCACATTGGCCATGGTCGAGGAATAGGGCAGGGAGATGCCCAGGGCTTCGAAGGCCGAGCTCATGGTGTTGGCGGTGTACATGCCTCCGCAAGAGCCGCTGCCGGGAATCGCGTGCTGCTCAATCTCCCGGAGATCCTCGTCGGTGAGCTTGCCGGCCGCATTCTGACCCACCGCCTCGAAGACGCTAACGATGTTGAGATCCTGGCCGCGCCATTTGCCCGGCAGGATGGTGCCACCGTAGACGTAAATGGAGGGCACATTGGCGCGCAGCATGCCCATGAGGCCGCCCGGCATGTTCTTGTCGCAGCCACCAATGACCACCACGCCGTCCATCCACTGGCCCTGCACGCAAGTTTCAATGCAGTCAGAAATCACCTCTCGGCTGACCAGCGAATATTTCATGCCCTCTGTACCCATGGCCATGCCATCCGAGATGGTGGGTACGCCAAAGACCTGTGAATTGCCGCCCGCCTCTTCGATCCCGGCCACCGCCGCATCGGCGAGTTTTTGCAGTCCGCTGTTGCAAGGGGTGATGGTGCTGTGGCCATTGGCCACACCGATCATGGGCTTGGTAAAGTCGCCCTCTTTGTAACCCATGCCGTAATACATGGAACGGTTGGGCGCGCGCGACTTGCCCTGGGTGATGTTGGCGCTGCGGCGGTTGGCCGGGGTGATGGGGATGATCTTGTCGCTCATGTCTCTTCGGGCCTCGTGATTCGGGAGCCGGCATTGTAGGTTTCGCCTCTGCGGGGTCACCAGAGCCCGAGGGTGGCGTGGGGTTTGTCGTCAGTCGAGGCCGGTTGTGGCGGGCCCAGGGTCTGGAGCTACCCCCCCCCTCAGGGTCGCAGCCATTCCTCCACAGCCCCCTCCTACAATCGCGGGCCATGCTGACGCATCCCTCCATCGACCCGGTGGCCTTGCAGATCGGACCGCTGGCCATTCATTGGTACGGCCTGACTTATCTGGCGGCTTTCGGCCTGTTCTTTTTGTTGGCACGCCTGCGCTTGAAGCATGAACCCTTTGCTTCGGTGCGTGCGCCCGCACCCTGGACGGTTCGCGATGTGGAGGACATGCTTTTTCTCGGCGTGGTCGGCGTGGTCATCGGTGGACGTCTGGGTTACTGTTTGTTCTATAAGCCGTCCTATTACTGGGTTCACCCCCTTGAAATTTTGGCGCTCTGGCAGGGCGGCATGAGTTTTCACGGCGGCCTGGTCGGCGTGCTGGTTTCGCAGTGGTGGTTTGCGCGGTCGCGGGGCCGACCCTGGCTACAGGTGATGGACCTGATTGCGCCCTGTGTGCCCACCGGCCTGGCTGCTGGGCGACTGGGCAATTTCATCAACGGCGAGCTTTGGGGTCGGACCGCTTCGCCGGACTTGCCCTGGGCCATGGTCTTTCCCGGCAGCGGCTCGATGCAGCCGCGGCATCCTTCTCAGATCTATCAATTTCTGCTGGAGGGGCTGCTGCTTTTCGTTTTGCTGTGGCTATTGGCGCGCCGCCCCCAGCCCATGGGACGGGTGTCGGCGGCGTTCTTGGTCGGTTATGGCGTCCTGCGCTTCATCGCCGAGTACTTCCGTCAGCCCGATGATTTTCTGGGTGTGCTCTCGCTCGGACTGACCATGGGGCAATGGTTGTGCCTGCCGATGATGCTGGCGGGCGTTTTGCTTTGGGCTGGGTCGGGTCGGTCCAAGCACCCTGGGGCGGGGGTATGACCCCCCGCCGCCATCTGGCTCTAAGTGGGGGGACAATGTGGAACTTTTTTAAGGGGTCGGTCCTGTGCTGACCCCGTCAAACCGAGGTGGCGGTTGGCCGAACCGGCGATGACTCGCCCCCGATAAATCGAAGGAGACCTTATGAACGCTCGGAATTGTCTGTTGTCCCGTCGCACCCTTTTGCGCGCCGGCGCGGCTTCATGGGCTGGCATCGGCTTGACCGGCCAGGCGCAGGCGAGCTGGCCGACCCGGCCGGTCAACCTGATCGTTCCTTTCCCCGCCGGGGGTGGCACCGATGCCTTCGCGCGTCCCCTGTCGGCGCAGTTTGCCAAACTGACAGGTCGCCAGATGGTGATTGACAACCGGGGCGGCGCGGGAGGCACGGTGGGGGCCAGCGCTGCGGCCAAGGCTGCGCCTGACGGTTACACCCTTTTCATGGGGGCGGTGCATCATGCGATTGCGCCTTCGATGTATCCCAAGCTTGACTACGACATCGAAAAAGACTTCGCCCCCTTGGCGCTGATGGCCAATGTGCCGCAGGTTCTGGTGGTCAATCCCAAAAGCCAGCCTGGAGACTTCAAGGAATTCCTGGACCGCGTGCGCAAGTCCCCCGGCCGTTTCAATTACGGCTCAGCCGGTGCGGGCACTTCGCACCATCTGGCCGGTGAGTTGTTCAAGCAGCAGACCAAGACCTTCATCACCCATATCCCTTACCGGGGGGCAGGACCGGCCTTGCAGGATCTGATTGCCGGCAATGTGGACATGATGTTCGATGGTCTGGGTTCTTCGGCCCAGCACATCAAGGGCGGCCGCATCAAGGCGCTGATGGTCTCCGGTGGCAAGCGCAACCCCGCCTTCCCCGATGTGCCTTGCGCGGCAGAGCTGGGCTTGCCCGATTACACCGTCACCACTTGGTACGGGGTGTGGGCGCCCCGCGCCACACCGGCTGACGTGCAGGCCCGCATCGTCGAAGAACTGCGCCGGGCCAGTGCGGCCGACGAACTCAAGACCGCATGGGCCAATAACGGAGCCGATTTCGGCAACCTGACGCCGGCCCAGTTTGGCAGTTTCGTCAGCGCCGAGGTCAAGCGCTGGGCCGCCGTGGTCAAGGCATCGGGCGCCAAGCTGGACTGATGTCGACAGGCGGCGCAGCAAGCCCAGGTCAGCCGGCCGCATCATGAGCGGTTGGATCGAATGCCGGCGTGAAGGCGCGCTGGCCCGGGTCGTGCTGCGCAATCCTCAGCGCATGAACGCCATGTCGCGGCTGATGTGGCGTCAGCTCAGGCAGATCTTCAACGAACTCCAGCAAGACCCCAGCCTGCGCCTGGTTCTCGTTGAGGGCGAGGCGGGACACTTCTGCGCTGGCGGCGATATTGCCGAGTACGCCGACTTTCGATTCCAGACCGAGTCCCTGCGCGATTTTCACGAGAACGATGTATGGGGCGGTTTGTCTGCGGTGCTCGACTGCGATCTGCCAGTCGTGGCCCAGATCGAAGGCAATTGCATGGGGGCCGGGCTAGAAATTGCCTGCTGCTGTGACCTTCGATGGGCCTCTGCGGACGCGCGTTTTGGCGCTCCGATTGCCCGATTGGGTTTTCCGATGGCCCCGCGCGAGGCGGAGTTGGTAGCCCGGGTCGCAGGCATGAATACCGTGCGCGAGATGCTGCTGGCCGCGCGGGTTCTGGAGGCTGAGGTCCTGCTGCAGCGTGGCTTCTTGCATCACATCTGTCCCGCCGCCGATTTGACGGCACGGGTGCGCCATTGGGTCGACCGTGCGCTGGACCTGGCGCCGCAGGCGGCCCGGATGAACAAGATCACCTTGCGGGCTTTGGCGCGCGATGGCGCGGCGGCCTTGCCAGCCCTGCTGGACGGCGCCTATGACTATGCCGACTCCCCTGAGCACCGCGAGGGCGTGGCCGCTTTCATGGACAAGCGGCCAGCCCGCTTCTCCTGACGACTTTCGTTCGACTGGATCATCATGAGTCAACACAACCTGTTTGCTGCCCTGCGGGCGGCCTTCCCGAAAGATCTGGACCGGCTGGCCATTGAAACCGATGACGGGCTGCGCTACTCGTGGCGGGATCTCGATCGCGCCACCGCCATGATGGCCAACCTGCTGGCCTCATTGGACCTCGAGCCGGGCGCCCGTATTGCGGTGCAGGTTGACAAGTCGGTCGAGGCGGTCATGCTGTATTTGGCCACCTTGCGCGCGGGCTATGTATTTCTACCCCTGAACACTGCCTATCAGAGCGCCGAGATTGAATACTTTGTCGGCAATGCCGAGCCTGCGGTGGTGGTGTGCAGCAGCCGCAATTTTGGATGGGTCAGTCCGCTGGCTTTCAAGGCTGGTGCGCAGGCTGTCTTCACACTCAACGATGACCGCACCGGCTCTCTGCTCGAGCGTGCGGTTCATATGAGCGACCAGCACGCCACGGCCGAAAAGGGCCCGGATGATCTGGCCGCCATTCTCTACACCAGCGGCACCACCGGGCGCAGCAAGGGGGCCATGCTGACCCATGACAACCTGCTGAGCAATGCGTTGGTTCTCAAGACCTACTGGGGCTGGCAGCCTGATGATGTATTGATTCACGCCCTGCCCATCTTCCACGTGCACGGTCTATTTGTGGCGTTGCACGGGGCCCTGATTAATGGCAGCCCCATGCTGTGGTTGAGCAAGTTCGATCCTAAAACCGTGGTGCGCTTGCTGCCCCGGGCCACTGTGTTCATGGGAGTGCCGACCCTGTACGTACGCCTGCTGGCCGAGCCTTCGCTCACCCGCCAGGCGTGTGCGGGCATGCGCTTGTTCATCTCAGGCTCGGCCCCGCTGCTGATTGAGACCTTCCGCGACTGGCAGGAGCGCACCGGCCACACCATTTTGGAGCGCTACGGCATGAGCGAGACGGCCATGCTCACCTCCAATCCCTACCTGGCTGCGGACGGCCCGCGTCGTGGCGGCACGGTGGGCTTTCCCTTGCCTGGGGTGGGGGTGAGGGTGCGTGGCGAGGCAGGGCAGGATCTGCCTGCCGATGAGATTGGCGGCATTGAGGTTCGCGGCCCCAATGTCTTCAAGGGCTACTGGCGCATGCCGGAGAAGACCCGCGAGGAGTTCACCGCTGACGGCTGGTTCAAGACCGGTGATGTCGGCCTGATCGACCGGCAAGGCTATGTCACCATCGTCGGTCGGAGCAAGGACCTCATCATCAGTGGCGGTTACAACGTCTATCCGGCCGAGATAGAGGGCTACATCAACGAGATACCCGGCGTGGCTGAAAGCGCCTTGGTGGGTGTACCCCACCCGGACTTTGGCGAGGTGGGGGTGGCGGTGGTCACGGCCAAGCCTGGGGCCGCTTTGCAGGCCGAGCAGATCGTGGCCACGCTCAAGGCGCGCCTGGCCAACTTCAAGATTCCCAAGCACTGCGTGGTGGTGGACGAGCTGCCCCGCAATACCATGGGCAAGGTGCAAAAGAATCTGCTGCGCGATCAGTACAAGGGCTTGTTCGCCGCTTGAAAGGCGGCTGTGCTCCTGTGCGGGGCGACCCGCCGCTGGTTGGTTGCCCCTGCCCGTCAGCGCCGACCGCTGGGCCTAGCGCAGCACCATCACCGGAATTTGCGAGTGCGTCAGCACATGGGTGGTTTCGCTGCCGAGCAGAAGGCGCTTGATCCCCTTGCGACCGTGAGAAGCCATCACGATCAGATCGCATTTGTTCTTTTTGGCGCAGGCAATCACGCTCTCGGCGATCAGATCAGATTTGAGTGTCAGGGCCTTGGCCTTGAGGCCCCGCGCCTCGCTCTTGCGCTTGAGTTCGTCCACCAAGGCCTGCGCCCTGTCGCTCCATTGCTTTTCGATCTGGCCCACCTCCCCGGCTGGCACGCTGATACCGCCTTCGAAGTAGCTGACCGGATAGCGCGGGACGACCTGTAAAAAGATCAGCTGGGCGCCGGTCAGCTGGGCCAGCTCCGAGGCGGTCTGCACCGCCTTGGCGGACAGTTTGGAGCCGTCTGTGGGGATGAGGATGCGTTGGTACATGGCAATCTCCTTGTGCGGCCAGCATAGGCCGCTGTCGATGTGGCGGGCTTGATCCAGGTCAAGGCCAGGCGTCATCGGCCTGGCTATCCTGCTTGCATGTCTGCCGAGCTCTCATGGCTTGCTCGCAGCTGGGCTCGACCTTCGACTCCGGCTGATCCGCTTGTGCCCCTGGCAGACCCCGCCGGCGAAGGCCGACGCGTCTTCGATGACCCCGACGAATGGCTGCAGTTCAGCCAATCCTTGAGCCCCGACCCGATGCTGTGGCAGTCCCACATTCGGGTGGAGGGCATGCATTGCGCCGCCTGTGCGCTGGCGGTCGAACGTGCCCTGGCGCAGCGCCCCGGGGTTCAATCGGTTCGTGTCAGCAGCGCCTCCGGGCGCGCTTGCGTGGTTTGGTCCGCCAAGGTCACGCAGCCGTCGCAATGGTTGGGGGCTGCCGATGCGCTGGGCTATCGCCTCGTGCCTGACCTTGATCATGCGCAGGATCAGGAGGAGCGATCGGAGATGCGCTGGATGCTCTGGCGTTGGCTGGTCGCCGGGTTTTGCATGATGCAGGTCATGATGTATGCCTACCCGACCTATGTGGCCGAGCCGGACACGATCACAGCCGATATCGAGCAGCTCATGCGATGGGCCAGCTGGGTACTGTGTCTGCCTGTTCTGATCTTCTCGGCGCAGCCCTTTTTCCGCAGCGCCTGGCGTGACTTGCGTCAGCGCAGCCTGGGCATGGACTTGCCGGTGTCGCTGGCCTTGCTGATGACCTTTGGCCTGAGCTCGGCGGCCACCTTTGAGCCGGAACGCTGGTGGGGTCACGAGGTCTACTTTGATTCCCTGACCATGTTTGTCTTTTTCCTGCTCAGCGGGCGCTGGCTGGAGTTGCGCTTGCGGGAGCGTACCGCCGGTTCGCTGGCGACACTGATGCAGCGTCTGCCGCTGAGCGTTGAGCGCCAGCTGGCCGATGGCCGGTTCGAGCGTGTAGCGGTGCGTCGGCTGCGCGCCGGTGATTCGGTTCGGGTCTTGCCGGGGCAGGCTTTCCCTGCCGACGGTCAGCTGCTGGAGGGGCTCACCCATGTGGATGAGTCGCTGATCAGCGGAGAAGCCAGACCACTGGCGCGCACCGTGGGCGGCTCTGTGCTGGCGGGCAGTTACAACCTGCAAAGTCCGGTCCTGATGCGGGTGGACCGCTTGGGCGCGCAGACCCGCTACGGCCAGATCGTTGCGCTGATGCAGCAGGCTGCGGTCGACAAGCCCCGCCTGGCCGTGCTGGCCGATCGTCTGGCGCGACCCTTTCTTTGGGTGGTTGTGCTGCTGGCTCTGGGCGCTGCTGTCTATGCTTGGCCCGCCGACCCGGCGCGCGCGGTGATGGCTGCAGTGGCGGTACTGGTGGTCACCTGTCCCTGTGCGCTTTCCCTGGCTACGCCCAGCGCGATGTTAGCCGCTGCGGGCTCACTGGCCCGTGAGGGCATTTTGTTGCGGCGACTGCAGTCACTGGAGACCTTACGGTCGATTGATACGGTGATCTTTGATAAGACCGGTACCTTGACAGAGGCCCGCTTGCAACTGTGTGCGGTGATCCTGCGGTCACAGCAGCCTGATTGGAACGAAACGCGGGCTCTGCAGCTGGCTGCGGCCCTGGCGCACCACAGCCTGCATCCGGTCTCGCAGGCCTTGATCCGGGCAGCCCAGGAGCGGCACCTGGACGCTGCGGCTCCAGCGGGGCAACTCTGCGAGGTGCAGGAGGTGCCTGGCCAAGGCTTGCACGCCCGGTGGATCGCGCCAGATGGTCCTGGCGGAGGCAGCCAGTGGCGGCTCGGGCGGGCCGAGTTCTGTGGTGAAAGGTCCGGTACCGGGGATCAGGTACAGGTCTTCCTGACCGATGGCCGGGGGCAGGTGGCTTGTTTTGAGCTGCGCGAGAGGATCCGTCCCGGGGCTCAAGTGCTGATCGATCAGCTGCAGCGCCAGGGGCTGCGGGTACTGGTTCTCTCCGGCGATCGACCCGAGCCGGTGGGTCGGCTCGGTCGCAGTCTGGGCCTGCGGCAGGATCAGGTGCGCAGCCTGTGCACACCGCAGGACAAGCTGATGCATCTGCAAGCTTTGCAGGCGGCCGGCCACAAGGTTCTGATGGTGGGTGACGGTCTCAATGATGGGCCCGTATTGGCGCAGGCCGATGTCTCGATGGTCGTGGGCGTGTCGGTACCGCTGGCTCAGGCCCAGGCCGATATCGTTTTGCCCGGCGGTCGGATCGAGGCTGTGCGCGGACTTTTGCAAGCGTCAGGGCACGCCTTGCGCATCGTCAAACAAAACCTGGCCTGGGCCGCCGCATACAACGCTCTTTGCATCCCCCTGGCGTGGATGGGCTGGTTGCCAGCCTGGGCCGCCGGTCTGGGCATGGCGCTGAGCTCATTGCTGGTGGTACTCAATGCGGCGCGCTTGGCCCGACCCCTTGGATCCAAAGAGCCGATCGAGGCAAGCTGAGGCTGTAGAGGCCATGGACATTCTTTTTTTCTTGGTTCCCTTTTCAGTCTTGCTGGGTCTGGCCATTGTGGGTCTGCTGGCTTGGGCGGTTGCGGCAGGGCAGTTCGAGGACCTGGAGTCCGAGGGTCATCGCATCCTCGATGAGCAGCGCCAGGAAGAGTTTCTGGAGCGTTCGCGCCAGCGCGCGCCCAGGCCCGATCAACACGAGAAGGCTTGATCCACGTCAACATGCCATCGGTGGTGGCGGTGCACAGTCGAGCCTGTTGAATCAGTCCGACTCGAGTGCACCATGTCCCTGAACTCTTCTGTCCTCTCGGATCGCTCGGCCAGCTTGGCGACCTACAACGACACCATCGTCCGGCAGTTCGCGCTGGCTGCGGTTTTTTGGGGCGTGGTCAGCATGCTGGTGGGCGTGTTCATCGCCGCGCAGATGGCCTGGCCGGCCTTGAACTTTGACTTGCCCTGGCTGTCCTTTGGCCGCCTGCGTCCCCTGCATACCAATGCAGCGATCTTTGCCTTTGGGGGCTGCGCCCTGTTTGCCACCAGCTATTGGGTGGTGCAGCGAACCTGCCAGGTGCGCATCATTTCCGACAGCTTGGCCGCCTTGCATTTCTGGCTGTGGCAGGCGGTGATTGTGGCTGCCGCGATCACGTTGCCACTGGGTATCACGCGCGGTAAGGAATATGCCGAACTCGAATGGCCGATCAGCATAGCCATTGCCGTGGCCTGGGTGGCCTATGCGGTGGTCTTCTTCGGCACCATCGGCATCCGAAAGGTGCGGCACATCTACGTGGCCAATTGGTTCTATGGGGCCTTCATCATTGCAGTGGCCATCTTGCACATCACCAATGCGATGTCGATGCCTGCCAGCCTGTGGAAGTCCTATTCGGTCTACGCCGGGGTACAGGATGCCATGGTGCAGTGGTGGTACGGACATAACGCTGTAGGCTTTTTTCTAACCGCCGGATTCCTGGGCATCGTCTACTACTTCATTCCCAAGCAGGCCGAGCGGCCGGTGTACTCCTACCGGCTGTCGATCGTGCATTTCTGGGCCCTCATCTTCACCTACATGTGGGCCGGCCCGCATCACCTGCATTACACGGCCTTGCCGGACTGGACGCAATCGCTCGGTATGGTGTTCTCGTTGATTTTGCTGGCCCCGAGCTGGGGCGGCATGATCAACGGCGTGATGACGCTGTCGGGCGCATGGCACAAGCTGCGTGACGATCCGATCATTCGCTTCATGATCGTGGCCCTGTCCTTCTATGGCATATCGACCTTTGAGGGACCGATGATGTCTATCAAGACGGTCAACGCTTTATCGCATTACACCGATTGGGGTATCGGCCATGTGCATGGTGGCACTCTGGGCTGGGTGGGTTTCATTTCCATGGGGGCCCTGTATTTCATGGTACCCCGGCTCTATGGCCAGCCGCGCATGTACAGCCTGCGTGCAATCGAGTTGCACTTCTGGATTTCTACCCTTGGCATCGTGCTCTATATCGCCTCGATGTGGATTGCGGGCGTCATGCAGGGTCTGATGTGGCGCTCCATCAATGCCGATGGGTCGTTGACCTACACCTTTGTTGAAAGCGTCAAGGCGTCGATGCCGTTCTACATCATTCGCTTGGCCGGTGGCCTGATGTATCTCGGCGGGACGGCAATCATGGCCTGGAATGTCTGGAAGACCGTGCGGGCCGGTCGCGCCTACAACGCCCGTATCCCCGCCGCCTTGGCCCATGTCTGAAGGGTTCCCTCATGTCGTTTTCACATGAAAAAGTCGAAACCAGCAACTGGCTGATGATTGTGCTGATCTTGGTGGTCGTGGCCATCGGCGGATTGGTTGAAATCGTTCCGCTGTACTTCCAGAAGTCAACCACCGCACCAGCCGCCGGTGTGGTGCCCGATACGGCGCTGCGTGTGGTGGGTCGCGATATTTACTTGCGAGAGGGCTGCTACAACTGCCATTCGCAAATGATCCGACCCCTGGTGGCCGAAACCATGCGCTATGGGCATTACTCGGTGGCCGGCGAATTTGTCTATGACCATCCTTTTCAGTGGGGCAGCAAGCGCACCGGGCCGGATCTGCATCGCGTCGGCGGCAAGTACAGCGACGAGTGGCAGCGTCTGCACCTGATCCGTCCGCGCGATCTGGTGCCGGAATCCATCATGCCTGGCTACCCCTGGCTGGAGTACGCCAGCCTGCAAGCCTATCCAGTGCAGGCGCACATGAGAGCCCTGCGTCGGGTGGGGGTGCCCTACACAGACGAGCAGATTGCCTCGGCTCCTGAAGACCTCAAGGGCAAGACGGAACTGGACGCGCTGGTGGCGTATCTGCAGGGCTTGGGCCTGGCCCTCAAATAAGAGAGATGCATCGTGGACGTCAACGCAATACGCACTGCGGTCACTGTCGTGGCTTTCCTGTTGTTTGTCGGTGTTGTGGCCTGGGCCTATTGGCCCGCCAGCAGACGCCCGTTTGAAGAGGCGTCACAACTGCCTTTTATCGAGGGGGATTGAGCATGTGGGGTGATTTTTTCAGCTCAGGCTGGTCCTGGTTTGTGGCTGTCCTGACGGTGGTGTCCGTTCTCGCTTGTGCAGCGCTGCTTTGGATCGCCGGCAAGGCCCGTGTGAGTGCGCAGGCTTTGGCCCAGGGAGATAACACCACCGGCCATGTGTGGGATGAAGACCTGTGCGAGTACAACAATCCGCTGCCGCGCTGGTGGATGTGGCTGTTCATGATCACTGTCATTTTTGGACTGGTCTACCTGGCCATTTTTCCGGGTCTGGGAGGCTTTGAAGGGCTGGGTCGGTGGAGCCAGTACAGCCAGCACCGGACTGAGGCGCAGCGCATGCGCAGCGAGTGGGCGCCGCTCTACGCCGAGTTCACTGCCAAGCCGGTCGAGGAACTGAGCAAAGATCCGCGTGCCCTGGCGGTGGGTCAGCGTCATTTCATGAACTACTGCTCGCAGTGTCACGGTTCCGATGCGCGTGGTGGCAAGGGTTATCCGGACCTGACCCAGGCTGAGGCCTCCTGGCTGGGTCCGCGCACCGGCGCGCATATTGTTCAGACCATCAGCCAGGGCCGTCAGGGCATGATGCCAGCGATGGGCGCTGCTCTTGGAGGCGAGCCGGCCATCACCGATCTGGCGCATTACGTCCTGTCGCTGTCTGGCAGTCCCCACAATGAGATCAAGGCCTTCAGCGGCAAGAGGCATTACGCCGCCTGCGCCGCTTGCCACGGTATCGATGGCAAGGGCAACAAGGCCTTGGGTGCTCCCAACCTGACCGATAGCTATTGGCTTCATGGCTGGGGCGAGGCCGCCATCGTCAACATCATCAAGAACGGTAAGACCAGCGTCATGCCGGCCCAGTCGACCTGGCTGTCGCCGGAGCAAATTCATGTGCTGGCGGCCTATGTGTTCAGTCTTTCGGGTGGGGCGGCAGGCTTGAGCAGCAAGACGCCTGCACTGCCCGTGGTCGGGGCTCCGTGAGGCTCGGGAGTGCTGCGGTGCAAGGCGTATCGGGACCGCGTTCGATACCGATCCAGCCGGTCAGCCCTGAGGATTCGTCGGGGGTCGCTTCGCTCTACCGGAGCGAGGGCAAGATCTATCCGCGGAGTGTCTCGGGCTGGTTCAGTCGCTGGCGATGGGCTCTGGTGTGGGCGACCCAGCTCGTCTTCTATGCACTTCCCTGGCTCCGCATCAACGGCCGGCAGGCCGTGCTGTTTGACCTGAACGCACGCCGCTTCTACATCTTTGAGCTGGTTCTGTATCCGCAGGACCTCATCTATCTGACAGGTCTGTTGATCATCAGTGCCCTGTCCCTGTTTCTGTTTACCGCCGTGGCCGGCCGGCTATGGTGTGGCTATGCCTGCCCGCAGACGGTCTATACCGAGATCTTTCTGTGGGTGGAGCGACGCATTGAAGGCGACCGCCACCAGCGCATAAAACTCGACCTGGGTTCTTGGGGCTGGGCCAAATTGGTCCGAAAGCTCGTCAAGCACGGGGTGTGGGCGGCCATCGGTCTGTGGACCGGCTTTACCTTCGTGGGCTATTTCACCCCGATCCAGACCTTGGCCCGCGAGGTGGGTCAGTGGGCTCTGGGCCCCTGGCAGACGTTCTGGATTCTTTTCTATGGTTTTGCCACCTACGGCAATGCGGGCTGGATGCGTGAGCAGGTCTGCAAATACATGTGCCCCTACGCCCGGTTTCAAAGCGCCATGTTCGATAAGGACACTCTGATCGTCTCCTATGACCGGGCCCGGGGGGAGGCAAGGGGGTTGCGGGCGCGCAGCGAAAAGCCGACCGACTATCGGGCTCGCGGGCTCGGCGACTGCATCGATTGCGGACTGTGTGTGCAGGTCTGCCCCACCGGTATTGATATTCGTAACGGCCTGCAGTACGAGTGCATCAGCTGCTCAGCCTGTATTGATGTCTGTAATTCGGTCATGGACAAGATGCGCTACCCCAGGGGCCTGATTCGCTATAGCACCCCCAATGGCTTGAGCCGGGGCCTGTCGGCGCTTCAGATGTGGCGGCGCGTAGCGCGTCCGCGTGTGTTGATTTACGGAGCTGTTTTGCTGGCGGTCGTGGCGGCCGTTTCTGGCTCGCTGGCCCTGCGTGTGCCCTTCAAGGTCGATGTGGTGCGAGACCGGGGATCGATCGCCCGCATGGTCGGTGCGGGCACGATCGAGAACGTCTATCGGATGCAGATCATGAATGCCACTGAGCGAGCGCAGACCTATCGCTTGCGGGTCGAGGGCATGGAGGGCTTGCACATCGCCTCCGGCGATCTGGTGGACGTGGCTGCCGCCAGTGCTCTGTGGGTGCCGGTACGGGTGCAGATGCCACCGGTCATGACCGAGTCCGGCTCTCATCCGATCCGCTTTCGTATCGAGGAAAACCGGCCAGCAGGCATGGAAGTGACAGAAAAGTCGGTGTTCTTGGTGCCGCATTGAGTCTAGTTCTACCCTTTGAGCCAGAAGGAGCTTTCATGAGCGGGGATACAAATCAGAGTCGACCCGGATGGGCCGAGCCCTATCTGTGGCTGGTGGTGGGTCTGCCATTGGCCGCCGTTGTAGCGTGTCTGGTGACGGGCCTGTATATCTTCACCGGTTCCGATGCGGCGAGGAGTGAGGAGCACATGCCGCAGGCCAAGGTGCTGGCGCAGGAACTCGGCTCGGCCGAAGACAGTGCGGTGCCGGCGGTGGTGGGGCGCAATCACAGCAGCAGCGGTGGAGTGCGCCATGCCAAACCCTGAATCATCAGGCGGCTCTGAAATCTCTCCCGATCATCGGACACTGCGCTTTTGGGGCTGGATCGCCTGGCCCTCCTTCCTAGCAGCCTGCCTGCTCGAGGCGCTGGTCTTTGCCCTGGTCGATCCAGCCGAACTGCGCTGGCCCGCTCGCTGGGGCTCTCCGTCCCCTCAGGCGATTTACACCGCGGCCTTCTTCGTCTTCTGGTTCTTGGTCATGGCCTGTTCCCGGGTAGTGCTTGGGCTGGCCGGCGTCGATTCAGATGATTCGACTGTACTCAGTGACAAGTCTGGGCATTGACCAGCCGTTTGAGCGCATCGGCGTTCTGGATGTGGACATGGCGCTGCTTGACTTCGATGATGCCTTCATCGGCAAACTTCGAGAAGGTACGGCTCACTGTTTCGAGCTTCATCCCTAGGTAGCTGCCGATTTCCTCTCGGGTCATGCGCAGGATCAGCTCGGAGCGCGAGAAGCCGCGTGCTTGTAGCCTCTGCACCAGATTGAGCAGAAAGGCCGCCAGACGCTCCTCGGCCCGCATGCTGCCCAGCAGCAGCATCACCCCATGTTCGCGCACGATCTCGCGACTCATGATGCGATGCACATGCTTTTGCAAGGCGCCGACCTCGCGCGAGATTTCCTCAATGCGGTCAAAGGGCATGACGCACACTTCGGCGTCCTCGAGCGCGATCGCATCGCAGGTGTGCTGATCGTTGACGATGCCGTCCAGGCCGATGATCTCGCCGGCCATCTGAAAGCCAGTGACCTGGTCGCGGCCGTCTTCGGTGGTCAGGCTGGTTTTGAAGAAGCCAGTGCGCACGGCGTAGAGCGCAGAAAAAGTCTCTCCGTTGTGAAAGAGTGCGCCCCCGCGTTTGATGCTGCGGCGGTGGGTGACCAGCTCGTCCACCCGCTTGAGCTCGGCCTGACTCAGACCGACCGGCATGCACAGTTCGCGCAAGTTGCAGCTGGAGCAAGCGACCTTGATGGTTTCCTTCAGCACTTTTCTCTCCCTCGGCCCGACCCACAGCCTTTTATGAGGCACGATTATCCCAGTCACATTCGTAGATTTGAACAGCTGATCCTTACGTTTTGCTTCCTTTTTTGCGGCTCGGCTTGACGCAGGTCAAGATGTCGCGTGGCTCGAGACCGCACAGTGGAGGACGTCATCTCCTTTCCCAATCCATGAGCATCATTTCGCCTGACCTGTTGAGCCAGATGGACCTCAGCGGTCCGCGCTACACCTCCTATCCAACGGCCGATCGTTTCGTCGAGGCCTTTGGCGAGGCTGACTATGCACAGGCGCTCGCGCAGCGACGTACGGGCTTGGCGCGCACCAGCGCCCTTTCGCTCTACATTCACATCCCGTTCTGCGAGTCGCTGTGCTACTACTGCGGCTGCAACAAGATCGTCACCCGGCACCACGATCGGGCTCCGGTGTACCTGCGCTACCTCAGCCGTGAACTGGATTTGCATCTGGCCCATCTCGGTCCAGGCCAGGCCCTGAGCCAGATGCACCTGGGGGGAGGCACCCCCACTTTTCTCAACGATGACGAGCTGCGCAGCTTGCTTTCGATGATCAGGCGCGGCTTTCGCCTGGTGCCCGGTGGCGAGTACTCGATCGAAGTCGATCCGCGCACCGTCACGCCCGAGCGCCTGGCCCTGATCGCCGAGCTGGGTTTTAACCGCTTGAGTTTTGGCGTGCAGGATTTTGACCCGGCGGTTCAGCGAGCGGTGCATCGGGTTCAGCCGCTCGAGCAGGTGTTTGCCCTGGTGGAGGCGGCCCGGGCGCTGGGCTTTGAGTCGGTCAATGTGGATTTGATCTATGGCCTGCCCTTGCAAACGCCCGAGTCTTTTGATCGCACCCTGGCCCAGGTGACCCAGCTGCGCCCGGACCGGGTGGCGCTCTATGCCTACGCCCACCTGCCGGATCGATTCAAACCCCAGAGACGTATCCAGGCGGTCGAACTCCCGCCACCGGCTGCCAAGATCACCATGTTGGAGCGATCCCTGGCGGCCTTCGCGCAGGCCGGCTACGTTTACGTCGGGATGGATCACTTTGCCTTGCCCGGCGATGCGCTGGCTGTCGCCCGCCGGCAGGGCCGACTGCATCGAAATTTTCAGGGCTACAGTACACACCCCGATTGCGACCTGATCGCGCTGGGTGTATCGGCCATCGGCCGTGTGGGTGCCACCTACAGTCAGAACGCCAAGACTTTGGACGACTACTACGACCTGCTCGACCAGGGTCGTCTTCCGGTGGTCCGGGGTCTGGCGCTCTCCCGTGACGATCTGATTCGCCGCAGCGTCATCATGGCCCTGATGTGCCAGGGTGAGCTGCAGTTCGAGGCGCTGGAACTGGCCTTCCTGATGGACTTCAAGCGCTACTTCGCCTCCGAGCTGCAGGCACTGGCGGTACTCCAGGCGCAGGCCTTGGTGCAGGTCAGCGACAGTGCCATCACGGTCACGGCCCAGGGCTGGTTTTTCGTGCGTGCGGTGGCGATGGTCTTTGATCGCTACCTACAGGCAGACCGTAAGCGCTCGCGGTTCTCCAAGATCATCTGATGGACGCCTCCCTGGCCTTGACCAGTTTGCTCATGGGGCTGGCCGGGGGGGTGCACTGTCTGGCTATGTGCGGCCCGATCTGTGCGGCCCTGGGCCGCTCCGGTGGCGTGGTGTCCGTGGTACCCGTCCGGCGGATATCGCGGGCGTCCCTGCACGCCTCCAGCCTGATGGTGTTTCAGTTGGGCCGGCTGACAGCCTATAGCGTCCTGGGTGCTGCGGTGGCCGGTTCGGTGCAGGCCCTAGGCTGGTTGAGTGCGCAGTCCGCGCTGTTGCGGCCGGTCTGGACCTTTTTGCATGTCGGGGCGGTGGTCCTTGGTGGACTGCTCCTCTGGCACGGTCGACAGCCGGTCTGGCTCGATGAGGCCGCGCGTCGGGTCTGGATGCGAGCACGCCGCATCGCCGGCGCTTCATCAGGGCCGTCGGACCGCCCGGCCGCATGGGTCCTGGGCCTGGGTCTCGCCTTTCTGCCGTGCAGCCTGCTTTACTCAGCCCTGATGGTGGCCGCTTTGAGCAGTGGCATGGTCGCAGGGGCCCTCTCCATGGCGCTGTTCGCACTGGGCAGCGGCCTGAGCCTGTTTCTGGGGCCCTGGCTGTGGTGGCGTGGGGGAGGCGCTTGCACGCGCTGGGCGGTGCGCCTGGCCGGCGGCGCCTTGCTGGCCTGGTCCCTGAGGGCGCTTTGGCTGGCTCTGGTGCATGACCGAGCGCCCTGGTGCCTGAGCCCGGCGGGCGCCTGATTCGCCGCCTATCCCCGGGGGCCGGGCAGTCGCTTCTTTCAGGGCCAACGGCAGGGTTTTTTGACACTCGCCCTGTGGCGGGGGAATCGATTGAAACTACACTTCGCCCGGCTTCGGAGACTCGGGCCTGTGCCTTGGGTCCGGCCCCTGCGCTCGCCTCCCGCGGGTCTAGCCTGTTATGGCCGGGCCTGATTCTTTTTATGGAGACATCATGCTCGTGACCTTTGTCATCGCCTATTTGTTGGTGACCATCGCCATTGGACTGTTGGCTGCGCGCCGTGTGCACGGTGCCAAGGACTATCTGGTGGCCGGTCGAAGTCTGCCCTTGTATATGAACATCGCCACCGTCTTTGCGACCTGGTTTGGCGCGGAGACGGTGCTGTCGGTTTCGGCCACCTTTGCCAAGGACGGACTGTCGGGCATTCCCGGTGACCCGTTCGGAGCCTCTGTGTGTCTGGTGTTGGCGGCGCTGCTTTTTGCCCGGCTTTTTTACCGTCTCAACCTCCTGACCATCGGCGACTTTTACAAGGTGCGCTACGGCAAGGGCGTAGAGGTGTTGACCAGTGTGGCCATCGTGCTCAGTTATTTGGGCTGGACCTCGGCTCAGCTTACCGCGCTGGGGCTGGTCATCCATGTGTTGTCGGGAGGCGCGGTGGCTTTTCAAACCGCGATCGTGATCGGCGCGGCCATCGTCGTGATCTACACCATCTTTGGCGGCATGTGGTCTGTGGCCTTCACCGATCTGCTCCAGACCATCGTGATTTTGGTCGGCCTGTCTGCCGTGGCCTGGCTGGTGGGTGACCTGGCTGGTGGGGCTACGAAGGTGATTTCGCAGGCGGCCTCCGAAGGCAAGCTCATCTTGTTTGATCTGAACATGGATGCGGCCGGTTGGTGGGCCATGGCCGGAGCTTTCTTTGCCTTTGCCTTCGGCTCCATTCCCCAGCAGGACGTCTTCCAGCGCATGACCAGCGCCAAGGACGAGAAGACGGCGGTTCGTGGCACCGTCATAGGCGGGCTGGTGTACTTCGTGTTCGCCTTTGTGCCGATCTATATCGCCTACGCAGCCATCGTTCATTCGCCCGAACTGGCCAAGCTGTTCGAGTCTGAAGATGCCCGGGAGATTCAGCGCATCCTGCCCGATCTGGTGCTCGGTTCGATGCCGATGTGGGCACAGATCCTGTTCTTCGGTGCGCTGCTATCGGCCATTTTGTCGACGGCCAGTGGCGCCCTGCTGGCACCGACGGCGACCTTCACCGAGAACGTGTTGCGCCCCTTCGTGCCCAACATGAGCGACCGCCAAATGCTGATGACGCTGCGCATCATCCTGGTGACTTTCACCGCCTTTGCCCTGCTGTTTGCGCTCAACAGCAAGAGCACCATGTACGAGATGGTGCAGAACGCCTACAACGTGACCCTGTGCGGTGCGTTTGTGCCCTTGGTGGCCGGCGCTTTCTGGAAGCGCGCCAACACCCAAGGGGCCTTGCTGTCTTTCGTGCTGGGCATCGGCACTTGGCTGGGCGCCACGATCACCGCGCCGGAGGCCATGATCCCAGCCAACCTGCTCGGGCTGGCGGCTGCGGTGGTGGGCATGCTGGTCGGTTCCCTGGCCCCCGCCCTGATCGCATCGCGCGGCCACAGCATTGAGGTGGCGCTGGGCCAGGCGGCCCATCACGGATCGTCGCACACGCACAAGGCCTGAGCGGCTCGACGCTGGGGTCAGGGGTCGGTTGGCCGGGGCGCCTCCTGGCCGGAGGGCGGCGGGGCGCTGGCCCGGGTGGCCAGCCACAGGCCGCCGAGGGCCAGTCCCATCGCGAGCCATTGCAGCGGCGACAGTCGCTCACCCAGCGCCAGCACGCCGACCAGGCTGGCGCTGATGGGCAACATCACGGTGAAGACGCCGGCTTCGCTGGCCTTCACGCCGCGCAGGCCGGTCATCCAAAGCCACACGCTCCAGACACTGGCGGCCAGCGCGTAAAACAGCAGCAGGGGCCAAAACCATACGGGCGTGCTGGACCATGGATAACCCACAGCCGACCACAGGCCCAGGGGCGTCATCAGCGCCAAGCCCCATAAATTGATCAGCGCAGTGATGCGACGCGGGCTGAGCCGGGTGGTCAGACTTTTGCCGATGACCGCATAGGCCGCCTCGCAAAACACCGCCCCCACCAGCAGCACATGGCCCAGCCAGGCGCGTTCAGTAGTTGACTGCGGTGGGCGATCCGCCCAGAGTAAAGCAATGCCGCCCACGGCCAGGGCGATGGCCGCGGCCATGCGCGCCGAGATGCGCTCGCCCAGCCATAGCCAGCCCAGCACCGCCACCGCCGCCGGAATGGCCGCCATGATCACGCCGGCCGACACAGCCGAACTCAGGGCTACACCGAACAGCATGCAAATAGAAAACAGGAAATTGCCTAGCAGTGATTCGACAAACAGCAGTCGCTGGGTGCGCCCGTCCAGCGGCGGCTCATCGGCGGGCTTCTTCAGCCAATGCAGCGTAGCCAGGGCGCCGATGCCAAAGCGCAGCCAGGCCAGCAAGAAGACTGGCATGGTTTCAACCAGGGGTTTGGACAGGGCCACATAGCAGCCCACCAAGCTCATGCTCAAGGCCAGACAGCCTTGCGCCACAATTCGTTTCATCATTTTTTCAGGGGCGGCTGCATGGGCCGCCGGGGTGTAGATCATGCCGCAATCTGCAGCCGTCCCCTCTGGGGCTTTCGATGAGCCTGTGCCAAGGCAACTTCTGTTCGTCTATGGCACCCTCAGGCGCGGGGGATCGAATGACATAGCGCAGTGGGGTTCGAGGGCGCAATGGCTTGGCCCGGCTCGCGTGCGGGGCCGTCTGTATGACCTTGGGCCCTATCCCGGCTTGGTGCTCGGCGGCGCCCAATGGGTCACCGGTGAGCTTTACGGCATTGATCCGGCCCTCGAGCCCGCCCTCGATCGGCTTGAGGAAGTCTGGCCTGATCGCACGGGGGAATATCGACGCATTCGTGCCCTGGTGATCACCGATCACCTCGGTACCGAGCAGACCTGCAGCGCCTTGCTCTATGAGATGGATGCGCAGCGAGCCAGGCGCTGGCCGGTCATTGCCGGCGGTGATTGGCTCGCTCATCTTCAGACGCGCTGACTCTTCGCCGGGACCGTCGGCTGGACGTGGTGCCCCGCTAACCCGTCTTCAGACAAGAAGACGCGGGTTTGCAGGTCTGCCATCTCAGGCAGAGGAGGCATCGGCCGGGTGTATCTCGCATGACAGGATTCATTTTCCATAATGCGAAAATTGAGGATGCTGCACCGCAGCGTTTTTTCTCAATATGAGACATTGAATTTTGTATCGCAAAAAGCAAACGATAAGTTGTTGATTTAAATGAGAAAAGTTTTTATCTTATATAAGACACAAGACAATACTTGAGTCTTGTAGAAGACTTAAAGTGGGGCATCGATACGGACGGCGGCCTGACTCCTTCAAGTCTTGGGTCGCTTCGATCGCCAATCCTTTCATCAACTTGCCTGGAGTTCCGACATGCCCCAAACCCTGACTGAGCAGCTCAGCCGTGAGCAGCAAATTGCCGCCCTTGAAAAAGAATGGGCCAGCAGCCCGCGTTGGAAGGGCGTCAAGCGCGGCTACAGCGCAGCCGATGTGGTTCGCCTGCGCGGCAGCCTGCAGATCGAGCAGACCCTGGCTCGCCGCGGCGCTGAAAAGCTTTGGCGCCTGATCAATGGCGAAGCCAAGAAGGGCTATGTCAATGCCTTCGGTGCCATCAGCGCCGGGCAGGCCATGCAACAGGCCAAGGCTGGATTGGAGGCGGTGTACCTGTCGGGCTGGCAGGTGGCGGCCGACGGCAACACCTCCGAGACCATGTATCCCGATCAGTCGCTCTACGCCTACGACTCGGTGCCGACCATGGTGCGCCGCATCAACAACACGTTCAAGCGTGCCGACGAGATCCAGTGGGCCCGCGGCGTCGAGCCCGGCTCCAAGGACTATGTGGACTTTTTCCTGCCCATCGTGGCTGACGGCGAGGCCGGTTTTGGCGGCGTGCTCAATGCTTTCGAGCTGACCAAAAACATGATCAGCGCCGGTGCGGCTGGCGTGCACTTCGAAGACCAGCTTGCTGCGGTCAAGAAGTGCGGCCACATGGGCGGCAAGGTGCTGGTCCCCACCCAGGAGGCTGTCGAGAAGCTGCTGTCGGCACGCTTTGCCGCCGATGTGATGGGCGTTCCCACTGTGGTGCTGGCCCGTACCGATGCGGAGGCCGCTAACCTGTTGACCAGCGACCACGATGCCAATGACAAGCCTTTTCTGACCGGCGAGCGCACCCAGGAGGGTTTCTACCGCGTGCGCAATGGCCTTGAACAGGCCATCAGCCGCGGCGTGGCCTACGCGCCCTATGCCGACCTGGTGTGGTGCGAGACGGGTACGCCCGATCTGGGCTTTGCCCGCGAGTTCGCCCAGGCCGTCCATGCGGCCTGCCCCGGCAAGCTGCTGTCCTACAACTGCTCGCCTTCCTTTAACTGGAAAAAGAATCTGGACGATAAGACGATTGCCGCCTTCCAGGACGAACTGTCGGCGTTGGGCTACAAGTACCAGTTCATCACGCTGGCCGGTATCCACATCAACTGGTACAACACCTACAAGTTCGCCCATGCCTATGCTCGCGGCGAAGGTATGAAGCACTATGTGAATATGGTGCAGGAGCCCGAATTCGCAGCGCGTGAGCAGGGCTATACCTTTGTGTCGCATCAGCAAGAAGTGGGCGCTGGATATTTCGACGATGTCACCACCGTGATCCAGGG
>CAZATV010000026.1:0-30309 GCA_964488145.1 uncultured Polaromonas sp. | reverse complement strand
GCTGACCCTTCGGCGGCCAGCCACTGCAGGGCGTCCCAGGCATCGTGCACCGCCGTCGGAAAGCGGTGCTCAGGCGCCAGACGGTAGTCCAGAGACACCACCGCACACCGCCCCAGCAGGCAAAGCTGGCGGCACAGCACATCATGCGTATCGAGGCTGCCCACCGTAAATCCCCCGCCGTGCAGATACAGCAGCACCGGCGGCCGAGGCAGGTCGGCCGGGGCGTACAGCCGAGCGGCCATCAGATGCCCGTCACGGGCCTTCAGGCGCAGGGACTCCAGCCGACCCACTGGGGGCGCGGGCAAATCCAGCAGGGGCGCGCCGGCCTCGTAGAAGGCTCGCGCCTGCGCCACCGTCATCGCGTGCAGGGGCGGCCTCCCGGCTCGGTGAATGTTGTCAATCAGGCGCCGGGCCTGCGGCAGCAGTTGTGACTCGGGGTGAGATTGGAAATCGCTCATGCAGATCGGTGGGCCATCCCTTGGCCTGGCCCGGTGGTTTTGGCGGAGAATCAGACGGATTTTGCAGGAGACGTCCGTGGCCCTGATTCAGTACATCACACAAGTCCAACTTGACTTTGGCGCTCTTCGCCTGCTCAAGGATGAATGCCAGCGTCTGGGCATCAGTCACCCGCTGATCGTCACCGACCCCGGCGTCAAGGCTGCAGGCATTCTGCAAAAGGCCCTGGATGCGCTGGCCCAGACCCAAGTCTCGGTCTTTGACCAAACCCCCTCCAACCCCACCGAGGCGGCGGTGCGGGCAGCCGCTGAAATCTACCGGCAGACCCACTGCGATGGGCTGATCGCCCTGGGCGGCGGCTCAGCGATCGATTGCGCCAAGGGGGTCGCCATTGCCGCCACCCATGAAGGGCCGCTCAAGGGCTACGCCACCATCGAGGGCGGCTCGCCCAGGATCACCGAACGCGCCGCCCCTCTCATTGCCGTGCCCACCACGGCGGGCACCGGCAGCGAGGTGGCGCGTGGTGCCATCCTGATTCTGGATGACGGCCGCAAGCTCGGCTTCCACTCCTGGCACATCGTGCCCCGCGTGGCCCTGTGCGACCCTGAGCTGACCCTGGGCCTGCCCCCCAGGCTGACCGCCGCCACCGGCATGGACGCCATTGCCCATTGCATGGAAACCTTCATGGCTGCGCCCTTCAACCCACCGGCAGACGGCATTGCGCTCGATGGTCTACAGCGCGCCTGGGCCCATATCGAAAAAGCCACCCGGGACGGCCAGGACCGGGAGGCCCGCCTGAACATGATGAGCGCGTCCATGCAAGGGGCCATGGCCTTCCAGAAAGGTCTGGGCTGCGTGCATTCGCTCAGTCACAGCCTGGGCGGCGTCAACCCCAGGCTGCACCACGGCACGCTCAACGCCATGTTTCTGCCGGCAGTCCTGCGCTTTAATGCGCAGGCCGAATCGGTGCGCAAAGACCAGCGCATGGCCCGCATGGCCCAAGCCATCGGCCTGCGCGGCGGGTCGGCCGACGATCTGGCCGAGGCGGTGCGGGACATGAACGCCCGGCTCGGGCTGCCGTCGGGGCTGCAGGCCATGGGAGTAGAGGCTTCGCTCTTTGACCGCATCATCGACGGCGCCCTGGCCGACCATTGCCACAAAATGAACCCGCGTCTGGCCAGCCGGGACGACTACCAAGGCCTGCTGGAAGCCTCGATGTAGGTCACTGACCCGGTTTCGCTTTAAAGCGCCTGCACCTGGCTGGGGTCAGGGTTTTGCAGCCAGGCGGCAAATTCTTCAGCCAGGAGTTCGCTGGCGCGAGCCGCTTCAGTCCAGACCCGTATCCGCGCGCTCAGATCACTGGCATAGCGGGTGAAATCGGTGCGATCGGGCAGCTTGCCGTTGGGCAAGCTTTGCACCCATTGCGGGTCGGGCGCCAGCAACAGCATGCGGTCCAGATAAGGAGTGGCGCGGTGACGCCAGCGCAGTGCCTTGTCCAGCCAGCCGGGCACCACCTGCCTCTGGAAATGCGGATAGAGCACAAGGCCCGGGCCGGGATGCGGGCTCTGGTAGTTCAGATGCAGGTGGTAATCGGTGATGCCACCGTCCCAGTAGGCGCCCCGTGGCGCGCCCGGAATGTGGTGCACCGCCCGCAAGGCAAAGGGGATGGAGCAGCTGGCCTGCACCGCGCCTGTGAAGTTATCGGCGGTCAGACTCACCTGCCGGGTGCGCAAATCGGCCTGGCCAAAAGGCAGCGCATGCAACTGGCCACCCGCGCCCGTCGAAAAAACCACCCGCTCGAGCCAGGCGTCCAGCAGGCCACGGCTTAAGACATTGCTGAGGTAGGCGCCGGCATAGCCCAGCGGGGTGAGCACCGGATGCTCACGCGCCAGCAGCCCGATGCCGCGACTGGTCATGACATGCAGGCGATAGCGGGGATGACCGAGCACCTGCGCAATGCGCCCGCCGTAGAAGGACTGCAGGCTGCGCCCAAATTCCAGGCTGACCTGATCGGCCGTGGGGCGCTTGCGTCCGGGCGGCAGTTCATAGTGCTGCGCGATGTAGTCGCGCTCAAGCCGCTCAAAGGCGCTGACGCAGTCCTGCAGACAGGCGGTGGCCAGTCGCCAAGCACCGATGGACGCGCCCACCAGGTCAACCGGCTGCGTGCTGCCGGGCAGCCACTGACCAAACACAAAGCGATCGAGTGGCCCCAGGATCAGGCCCTTGGGGCCGCCCGCAGCGCCCGGGATGGTGGCCACATCCTGCGGCTGCAGACCTTGGCTGCGAATGTGCGCCAGCGCCAACCGGCCCGCGTAAAGCCGCAGCGCTTTCATGACCGTCCGCTTCCTGACTTGCCTGCCCCCAGTCGAACTTTGGCAAACGCGGCCGCCAAAGCGGTGCCTTCGGGGCTTGAACGATCGGTCGCGCGCACGGGGTACCCTCCCCGCTCTTTGGTCCCGGGGCGCATGGAGCCGGGCCGGGCCGCGCCCGGCTGCGCATCGGGTGCACGCATGCTCAGCGCAATCCGCTTGCGGGGCAGATCGACCTCCAGAACCCGCACCTTGACCACATCGCCTACCCGAACCACCTCGCGGGCGTCGCGAACAAACTTGTTGGCCAATTCGCTGACATGCACCAGACCGTCCTGGTGCACGCCCAGATCGACAAAGGCGCCGAAAGCAGCCACGTTGGTGACTGTCCCCTCTAGCTGCATGCCGGCTCGCAGATCGGCCAGATCGTGGACATCCTCGCGCAAGCGGGCCACCTGAAAGCCCGGTCGCGGGTCGCGGCCCGGCTTCTCAAGCTCCTGCAAGATGTCGCGCACCGAGATCACCCCGAAGGTGTCGTTGGCAAACAGCTCGGGCTTGAGCGACTGCAACAGCGGCGCATTGCCCATCAGTTGCTCAATCGGGCGGCCGGTGTGCGACAGGATGCGCTCAACCACCGGGTAGGTCTCGGGGTGAACGCCCGTCATGTCTAGACGGTTGGAGCCGCCGCGTATGCGCAGGAAACCGGCACACTGCTCGAATGTCTTGGGGCCCAGGCCACTGACCTTGAGCAGGTCGCTGCGGCACCCGAACGCGCCGTGGCTGTTGCGCCAGTTCACCACCGCCCGGGCGGTGGCTGGCGTCAAGCCCGACACCCGGGCCAGCAGGGGCGCACTGGCCGTATTCAAGTCCACCCCCACCCGGTTGACGCAGTCCTCCACCACCGCATCGAGGCTGCGGGCCAGATGGCTCTGGTTGAGGTCATGCTGATACTGCCCCACGCCAATCGACTTGGGGTCGATCTTGACCAGCTCGGCCAGCGGGTCCTGCACCCGGCGGGCAATGCTGGCCGCCCCGCGCAGGCTCACATCCACATCGGGCATCTCCTGCGAGGCATATTCGCTGGCCGAATACACCGAGGCGCCCGCCTCGCTGACCATCACCTTCTCGATGCCCGGCCCCAACCGGCGCAACAAATCGGCAGCCAGGCGGTCGGTCTCGCGGCTGGCCGTGCCATTGCCAATGGCCACCAGCTGCACCTGATGCCGCCGGCACAGGCCTTCCAGGCTGTGCAGCGCGCCCTCCCAATCGCGCCTGGGCTCGTGCGGATAGACCGTGGCCGTCTCCACCAGTTGCCCGGTGGCATCGACCACCGCCACCTTGACCCCCGTGCGTATGCCGGGGTCCAGTCCCATGATCACCCGCGGCCCGGCCGGCGCGGCCAGGAGCAGATCACGCAGGTTGTCGGCAAAAACTTGAATAGCCACCTGTTCGGCCTGCTCGCGCAGCCGGCCCAACAAATCGCGCTCCAGCGAGAGGCTGAGCTTGACCTTCCAGGTCCAGGAGACGGCGCGCCGAATCAGATCGTCGGCCGCCCGCCCCTGGTGCGACCAACCCAAGTGCTCGGCCACACGCGCCTCAGCCAGGCCCGGCGTGACCGGTCGGCCGTTGTCACCCAGCACCTCGGGGGCCTGCAACTTGACCTCCAGGATGTCGAGGCTGCGCCCCCGAAAAATGGCCAGCGCACGGTGCGAGGGGACCCGGTGGATCGGCTCATCATGCTCGAAGTAATCGCGGAACTTGGCATGATCGGGGTGGTGCTCGTCCTTGCTGGCCACGCGGCGCACCGACAAAACGCCCGACTCCCACAACCACTGGCGCAGCGCCTGCAGCAGCGCAGCGTCTTCTGACCAGCGTTCACTGAGCAGATCGCGCACGCCGTCGAGGACTGCGGCCACGGTGGTGAAGTCATCGCCGGCCGGTGTTTTGTCAGGCAGCACATAGGGCTTGGCCTCCTCTTCCGGCACCCGGGTGGGGTCGGCCCACAGCCAATCGGCCAGGGGTTCCAGGCCGGCCTCGCGGGCGATCAGCCCACGGCTGCGCCGCTTGGGTTTGAAGGGCAAGTACAGGTCTTCCAGATCAGCCTTGGAACTGGCCGCCTCAAGAGCACTGCGCAGCGCGGGCGTAAGCTTGCCCTGCTCTTCAATGCTGCGCAGGATGACATCGCGCCGGTCCTGCAATTCGCGCAAGTAACCCAGCCGCTCTTGCAACTGCCGCAGCTGCACATCGTCCAGGCCGCCGGTGGCCTCTTTGCGGTAGCGGGCAATAAAGGGAACGGTGGCCCCACCATCGAGCAGGTCGACCGTGGCCTGCACCTGCGATGGCTGGACCGCCAGTTCTTGGGCGATTTGCTGAATAAGCGATGACATGAATGATTTTTGAGGGGAAACGGTGGCTCCACGGCCAGCCGGAAGCGCGGGATTCTCCCATAGGGTCACGGTTGTGCTGGGCTTACCGATTCGCGCGAGGGGTCAGGAGTTTGTGAGTCGGCCCGTCCGTGAATCGCCGCGGCATCGCGAGGTTCGGCGAACTGGCTTACCCTGCTCCGCGAATGGGCAGGGTGACCTGCTGCCCACCAGCCGTACCAGCGTAAAGCTAGTGAAGTCCGTCACTGACCCTGACCCAGAAAACCTAACCATTGAAAAATAGAAAATCCGGCATGATTTTTCACCCTATGGGAAAGTAGCATGTTGTGATTGAAGACCCACATTGAGCGAGACGGAGGAACCTCATGTTTAAAAACGGAATGCGCCCCGTCCACCCAGGAGAAGTCTTGCTGGAGGACTACATCAGGCCGATGGGTATCAGCGTTCGTGCCCTCTCGCTGGCTTTGCATGTACCTTACTCCCGTCTGCGCGAAATCGTTGACGGCAAACGCGGCGTATCAGCAGATACCGCGCTGCGCCTTGAGCGCTACTTCGGCAGCGAAGCCCAGGGATGGCTGGCCTTGCAGGCAGCGTATGACTTGCGAATAACCGAAAAGCAAAGCGCCAAACTCATCCAGCGAGAAATCGAGCCCCTCTCGATGGCCGATTGAACGACGCGTTCGCTTAGCCCGGATGGGCGGCGAAGGCAAGGGGCAGGCCTTGAGCGGCACGCACCGATATCAGGCCCTACTCCCCCCGCAGCGCCGCCTTCAACTGATCGCGCACCTCGGCGCGCCCTTCAAAGGGATCGGCGGGTGTTCGGCCCTCCACCACATCGAGCAGGCGCTCGCGCACCGAGGCCAGGGCCTTGGGGTGGCTGTAGATGTAGAACTGCCGGGCGGCGATGGCGGCAAAGGTTTTTTCGGCCACCTCTGCCGCGCTCACCTTGCCGGCCTTGACGGCTTTGTCCATCATGGCGGCGCCCACCTTCTGGCTCAGGGTCGGTTCGCCCGAGGGCCCCGGCCGGTTGCGCTGGCTTTGGCTGATGCCGGTGGCCACAAAGAAGGGGCACATCACCGACACCCCAATTTGCGTGGTGACCAGTTGCAGGTCGTGGTGCAAGGTCTCGGTGAGCGAGACCACCGCATGCTTGCTCACGTTGTAGACGCCCATATTGGGCGGATTCACCAGTCCGGCCATGCTGGCGGTGTTGACGATATGGCCGCGCCAGGCCGAGTCCTGGCGCGCGGCCTGTAGCATCAGGGGGGTGAACAGGCGCACACCGTGCACCACGCCCATGAGGTTGACGCCCAGCACCCACTGCCAATCCTCGAGGGAGTTTTCCCAGATCAGCCCGCCGGCCCCCACACCGGCGTTGTTGAACACCAGATGCGGCGCGCCCCACTGCTGCTGCACCGCTGTGGCCATGGCCTGCATGGCCTGGGCATCGGCCACGCTCAGGCCAAAAGACAGCACCTGGGCGCCGGCCGCCTTTTGCTCCTGCGTCGCCTGCTCCAGGGCGTCCTGCTGCACATCGATCAGCACCAGCCGCATGCCCTGGCGGGCGGCAATGCGGGCCAGCTCCAGACCAAAACCCGAACCGGCACCGGTGATGACGGCCGTCTTGCCTTGCCATTGCATACGCTTAACTCCTCACGGCCCGCAGCACATAACCGATGCGCGGAAAGTGCACATGCACCCGGCCGGCCCGTTCGTCCTCACGCGCCAGGGTGTAGCTGCCCGAGGTGGCGGCCACCAGCAGGCCTTCGGTGGCCTCGGTGCCAAAACTCTCCGCCGCCACAGTCACCCGGCTGCCTAAGGCCAGCCCGTGGTCGTTCTGGAACGAGGCGGTGTCCACCGCCGCAGGCGTCTGCGCCCTCGCCTCTTCAATGGCGGCCTGCGAGCTAGACCGCTGCGGCTGTCCATGGCCAATAGCAGCCATGCGATCCATCCAGGCGGTGAGCAGCGGCCGCTCCTCAATCACGCCGGCCAGGGCCGGGGTCTGCTTGCGGGTGAACCACAGCGGGTGGTAGGCCGAGAAATCGGCGATGCAGGGCCGATCGCCCAACAGGTAAGGCCCCGCGCCGGCCAACATATCGCTCAGGCGGTCCAGGTAGGTGCGATAGGCCGATGTGGCGTCGGCGGGCCGCAGTGTGGGCGCGCCGGCCGACATGGCCTTACGGTCGGCCGCAAAGCTCTGCAAGGCTTCGGCCGGGGCCTTCTCAAACATCTGGGCCATGCCGGCGGGCTGGGTGCTGTAGGCCACGGCCGCCCAGAACAGGGATGAGTCGGCCCACTGGGCCACGGTGCGGGCCAGGCCCTGGCCGCTGGCCGGAAACAGGGCTGGGGCCGGCTGCAGTTGCTCGAGCTTTTCTGCTATCAGGGCGGTGTCGCAATAGATGTCGGCCCCAATCTGCAAGATCGGCGTCTTGCGGTAGCCGCCGGTTAGAGCCACCACATCGGGCTTGGGCATGACCATGGGAATAAAGACCGACTGCCAGGCTAAGCCCTTGTACCCCAGCATGAGGCGGGCTTTTTCGGCAAAGGGCGAACCCGGGTAATGATGCAGAAAAACGGGTGCGGTCATGAGGAATCTCCGAGGAAGGGGCTGACAAAAACAGTTTGGACTTATCGGGGCATGGCCCGGGCAACGATCGCCTGCAGATCAGCGCTTGGCGCCAGGGTGCCGAAGGTGTGGCCCCACTGGCCCCCCAGGCGCGACTGACAAAAGGCGCTGGCCACGGGGCCGGGTGCAGACTGAAAAAGCAGGGCCGCCTGCACCACCAAGGCCAGTTCTTGCGCCAGTCGCCGGGCTTGTACCGCAGAGGCCATGGGCTCCAGTTGCACCGGCAGGCACTGCAAGGCCCGGTCCAGCACGGGGTGGGCGCCGCGCACCGGCTCGAGTTCGGCTTGCAGGCAGGCCAGCGCACCGTCCTGCCGCAGGGCGCGCAGCAGGTCCAGGGCCATGATGTTGCCGGCCCCTTCCCAGATGGAATTGAGCGGCATCTCGCGATAGATGCGGGCCATCAGGCCCTGCCCGCCCTCCTCCACGTAGCCGTTACCGCCCAGGCATTCCATGGCTTCCTGAGCAAAGGCACTGCCGCGCTTGCAAATCCAGAACTTGGCCACCGGGGTAAGCAGGCGCGACAGCAAGGCGGCCTGGGGGCTGCGCTCGCGCTCGTCATAGGCGCGGGCCAGGCGCAGCGACAAGGCGGTGGCCGCCTCCGATTCCAGCGCCAGATCGGCCAGCACGTTTTGCATGGCGGGCTGATCGATCAACGCGCGTCCAAAGGCCTGGCGCTGGCGCGCATGGTCCAGGGCCAGGCTCAGGGCAGCGCGCATCAGTCCGCTGGTGCCCAGCGCGCAATCGAGACGGGTGAGCGTGCCCATCTCCAGAATCTGCGTCAGGCCGCGCCCCTCTGGGCCCACCCGCCAGGCCCAGGCCTGATCAAACTCCACTTCTGAGCTGGCATTGGCCTGATTGCCCAGCTTGTCTTTCAGGCGCTGGATGTGCAGCGCATTGGGCGAGCCATCGGGCAGCACCCGCGGCAGAAAAAAGCAGGTCAGGCCGGTCTGTGTCTGCGCCAGCACCAGAAAGGCATCGCTCATGGGGGCCGAGAAAAACCACTTATGGCCGGTGATGCGGTAGCGCTCGCCCCAGTCGTCGTGCCCGTCGGGCTGGGCTGCGGTGGTGTTGGCTCGCACATCCGAGCCGCCCTGCTTCTCGGTCATGCCCATGCCCATGGTCAGGCTGGATTTGGCGGGCCAGGGCAATAGATCAGGCTGATAGCCGCGATGAGCCAGCCTCGGGGCCAAGCTGGCCCATAAAGCGCCATGGCCGCGCAGGGCCGGAACCACCGCGTAAGTCATGGACACCGGACAGAGCACCGAGCTGTCAAGCTGGGCAAACATGAGGAATCCGGCGGCCCGCTCCACATGGGCATGCGCGCGCCCCTCGACCCAGGCACTGCCGTGCAGGCCGGCCGACAGGGCGTGCCCCATCAGCGCGTGGTAGGCCGGATGAAATTCCACCCGGTCGATGCGCCTGCCCTGCGGGCTGTGGGTGTGCAGCACCGGCCGGTGCTGGTGCGCCAGCCGAGCCTGCTCTTGCCAATGCGCCTGGCCCAGCGAGCGGCCCAGGCGCTCGAGGTCCGTGGTGTCAAGCCTGGGGGCCTGCAGCCGCAGGGCGTCCTGCAGGCTGCGGTCGCCCGCCCAAAGATCGTGGTCCTGCAGTGGCTCGACCTGATTGAAAACTTCGTGGGTGCGGGCCATGCGTGCGGAGCCTGAAAGGTCAGATCAGGCGCACCAGCTGCTTACCAAAATTGCGTCCCTGCAACAGGTCCAGAAAGGCCTGCGGGGCCGATTCCAGGCCTTGGGCCACCGTCTCGCGCGGGCGGAAACGACCGCTGCCCACCAGTTGCCCCAGCTCCTTCAGAGCCGGGGGCCAGTCCTGCATGTGCTCGCTGACGATAAAGCCCTGCACCTTGAGCCGCTGCACCAGGATGAGGGCCGGATGGGCCATGGGCAGCGGCTGCCCATCGTAGCCGGCAATCATGCCGCAAACGGCAATGCGACCAAAGGCGTTCATGCGCAACATGACAGCATCGAGCACCTTGCCGCCCACATTCTCGAAGTAGCCGTCCACCCCGGACGGACAGGCCGCCTTGATCGCCTTCGACAGCGCAGCGGTGTCGGCATGGGCGCGGTGGTCCACACAGGCGTCGAAACCGAGCTCGCGCACCACGTAATCGCATTTGTCGGGACCGCCGGCAATGCCGACCACGCGGCAGCCTCGTGCCTTGGCCAGCACGCCAACCGCGCTGCCCACAGCCCCCGAGGCGGCGCTGACCACCACCGTCTGGCCCGCTTGCGGCTCGATGATGCGCACCAGCCCATGCCAGGCCGTCACGCCGGGCATGCCCACGGCCCCGAGGTAGTGCGACAGGGGCACATGGGTGGTGTCCACCTTGCGCAAAGCGCCCGGCTGCTCGGCATCCACCACGCTGTAGAGCTGCCAGCCTCCCATGCCGACCACCCGATCACCGACGGCGAAACGGCCCGACCGGCTTTCCACCACCTCACCGACGGTGCCGCCAATCATGACCTCACCGAGGGGTTGTGGGGCGGCATAGCTTTTGCCCTCGTTCATACGGCCTCGCATGTAGGGGTCGAGACTGAGGTAGTGGTGACGCACCAAGACTTGGCCGTCCTGCAAGGCGGCTGTGGGCTGGCTGATCAGCTTGAAGTGATCGAGGCTGGCGGCGCCCTGCGGGCGGGCGGCCAAGGTGATGAGCTGGTTTTGGGGCATGGGGTTTCCTTGGGGGCTGCAAGTCCCGGTCTCAGACGGACGCTGTCGACAGCGGGGCGTATTTGAAGGTTCCGGTGGCCTGCGCGCAGGCCTGGCCGGCTTCATCGTAGATCGTGGCCTCGACAAAGGCCATCGTTCGGGTGCGGTGCAAGAGTTTTCCTTTGGCCAGTACCGGGGCCACGCCCTCGGCTGGCCGGAAAAAACTGGTTTTCATTTCGATGGTGATGGCCCCGTGGTCAGGTTGCACGCTGCGGGCCGCCTGCGCCATGGTGGTGTCCATCAGCGTCATCAGGACGCCGCCGTGCACCTTGCCAAAGATGTTCAGATGTTCGGGCTGCGGTTGGTACTTGACGATGGAGGTGCCCCCTTCAAACTGCAGCAACTCAAACCCGAGGTGCTCAATGAAGGGAATGTGAACGCCGAAACTCATGGGCAGGCCAAGGGATCCGAAAGCAGCTGGGGCTGTGTGAAGAACCGGGTCAGCCGCCGGTGACGACCGACACGCCGCCGTCGACCGCAATCCACTGGCCGGTGATGTGCTTGCCGGCATCGGAGGCCAGCAGCACACAGACGCCCTTGAGATCTTCGTCGTCACCCAAGCGGTTCAGGGGCGCGTGCGAGGCCATTTCATCGAGTCCGATGGACTTGAGCAGGCCGTCGGACATCTTGCTCGGGAAGAAGCCCGGACAAATCGAATTGACGGTGATGCCGTACACGCCCCATTCGCAGGCCAGAGCCCGCGAGAAGTTGATGACCGCGCCCTTGGAGGTGTTGTAGGCCAGGGTCTTCATACCCTTGGGATTGCCGCCCAGGCCAGCAATGGAGGCCAGATTGATGATGCGGCCGTACTTGCGAGGAATCATGCTGAGTCGCCCGATCTGCTGGCTCAGCAGGAAGTACCCCCGGATGTTGAGGTTCATCACCTTGTCCCAGGCCTCGATCGGGTAGTCCTCGGCCGCGGCCCCCCAGGCGGCGCCGGCGTTGTTGACGAGGATGTCCACATGGCCCAGCGTGGCCATGGCCTGCTGCGCGAGGTTTTCAATCTGGGCCGGATCAGCACAGTCAGCGGCCATGCAATCGACCACTCTGCCTTTCTTGCGCAGCTGATCAACCGCTTCCTGCAGATCCGCTGCCTTTCTGGAGGTAAGGAACAGCCGCGCACCGGCCTCACTCAGAGCCTCGGCCAATTGAAAACCCAGCCCGCGCGAGCCCCCGGTCACCAACGCGGTCTTACCGCTGAGGTCAAACAACTGCTGTACGGTTCTGGCCATGATCAACTCAACTCCTGGATGGATCCCCGTGGTCTTCGGGGAGTCGGGTGCGCACAATCCACAAAACAAATCCGGTCACTGTCAAGCCAGCACCCAGGGCCACCACCAGCCACCCCCAGAGCGCGTCCAGACGCTCGATGGACAGGCCCAGCACCAGGGTCAACAGGCCGCCGAAGACGAACACCCAAATCAAGGCGTCGATTCGGCGGACTGCGGCACTGCGGGGCATCGGGCTTAAGACTTTGTTCACAGATCTTTCTTCCGAGTATAGGCAGCAGGCGGCCTCAGAAGGCCTCGGGCGCAAGATCAGCGCAGGTCATGTCCTGCGCACGGACCACCGCCAGCCAAGGCCCTGTGCGCGGTAACTCATAGCGAAAGAAAAACTGCGCAGCAGCCAAACGCCCTGTGTTTTCAGGGGTTTGCGGCGCATCACGCAGCACACGCACCAGGTCCAGCCAGATCCAGGCCACCACCGTGTGGCCAAATGCCTGCATGAAGGGCACCGCATTGGCCAGCGCTCGCCGGGCATCACCGCCCTGCCAGGCACTTTGCGCGGCGTCCTGCACTTGGCTCCAGGCCTGACCGAGGGCCTGCGCCTCGGCGGCCCACGGAGCGCCTGCGGTAAAGGCCGAACGTGTGGCATCCATGCGCTGCTGCAGCACCCGCAGGGCTTGGCCACCGGCCATACGCACCTTGCGCCCGAGCAGATCGGCCGCCTGTATGCCGTGCGTGCCCTCATGAATCATGTTGAGCCGGTTGTCGCGCCAGTACTGCTCGACCGGAAAATCCCGGGTGTAGCCGTAGCCGCCATGCACCTGGATGGCCAGACTGTTGGCCTCCAGGCACCATTCGCTGGGCCAGCTCTTGGCCACTGGCGTGAGCAACTCCAGCAGCAGATGGGCCCGCTCGGCCACCTCGGGCGATCCGGTGCGCTGGTCATCGACCAGACGGCCGCAATAGAGCAACAGGGCCAATGCGCCCTCGCCATAGGCCTTTTGCGCCAGCAACATGCGTTTGACATCGGCGTGCTCAATGATGGGCACCTGCGGACCCTCCGGCTCACGGCCCGCGCCGCGCAATCGCCCCTGGGTGCGCTGCATCGCATAGCCCAGGCTGGCGTGATAGCCGGCCAGGCCGAGCATCGCCGCAGCCATGCCGATGCCGATACGCGCCTCGTTCATCATGTGGAACATGCAGGCCAAACCCTGTCCGGGCTGCCCCACGCGATAACCAATGGCGCCGGCTCGACCGTCCACCGGATACCGACCCTCGCCGAAATTGAGCAGGGTGTTGGTGGTGCCCCGCCAGCCGAGCTTGTGGTTCAGGCCCGCCAGGGCCACATCGTTTCGCACGCCGGTCAGACGGGCCTGGGTATCGACCAGGTGTTTGGGGACGATGAACAGCGAAATGCCCTGCACGCCGGCGGGCAGGCGACCCTCAGCATCGGCAATCTTGGCCAGCACCAGATGAACGATGTTTTCGGTCAGTTCATGATCGCCCGCCGAAATCCACATCTTGTGACCCTGCAGACGATAACGCGGCCCGAGGGGATCGCAGTCGTGATCTTGGCCATCGGGCACCGCCCGGGTGCTGATGTCGCCCAGGGACGAGCCGGCCTGTGGTTCTGACAGGCACATGGTGCCAGACCAGCGACCCTGCAGTTGCGCCTGAGCAAAAACCTGTCGCTGCAGGTCGCTGCCGTGGGCCAGCAGCAAATTGGCATTGCCCAGAGTCAGCAGGGCGGTGTTAATGCTGACGGAGGCCTGTGCGAAAAAGGCGTTGGCAGCCGCCTCCACCACAAAAGGCATCTGCAGCCCGCCGATGGATTCGTCCTGCGCGGCCAGCAGCAGGCCCGATGCCACATAGGCGGCATGGGCTTGGTGCGTGGCCTCTGGCAGCACCACCCGGTCACCCTCCATGCGTGGCTCCTGCGTGTCCACCAGGCGGTTGAAGGGGGCGTACTTTTCGCGGGCGATGCGCTCGCAAGTCTCCAGCACCGCATCGAAGGTGGCCTGGCTGTGCTCGGCATAGCGCGGCCGCTCGCACAGGCGATCGACCTGCAGCCAGTGGTAGAGCAAAACATCCAGCGTGGCGCGCAGGCGCCGGCCCGGATCCACCTCAGAGTACCTCGAACACCCCGGCAGCCCCCATGCCGCCGCCGATGCACATGGTCACGCACACCCGTCGCGCGCCGCGCCGCCGGCCCTCGATCAACGCATGGCCGGTCAGACGCTGGCCACTGACGCCGTAAGGATGACCCAGGGCAATGGCGCCGCCGTTGACATTGAGCCGGGCCGGGTCAATACCCAGACGATCGCGGCAGTAGATCACCTGCACGGCGAAAGCTTCATTGAGTTCCCACAGATCGATGTCGTCAACCTTCAGACCCAGCCGCTGCAGAACCTTGGGAACGGCAAAAACCGGGCCTATGCCCATTTCGTCGGGTTCGCAGCCAGCCACTGCAAACCCCAGAAAGCGACCCATGGGCTTGAGTCCCCGCTTCTCGGCCAGGGACTCGTCCATCACCACGCAGGCTCCGGCACCATCGGAAAACTGACTGGCATTGCCCGCCGACACCAGCCCGCCGGGCAGCGCCGAACGCAGACCATGAATGGCCTCGAAGGTGGTGCCAGCACGTATGCCCTCATCGTGCTCGACCGTCACCTGCCGGGTGATCAGCCCCAGGGCTTTGTCGGCCACACCCGCCGTCACCGTGATGGGGGCGATTTCTTCGCTGAACCGACCGGCCTGCAGGGCCGCAGTCGCTTTTTGCTGGCTCGCCGCGCCGTATTCGTCCATGGCGGCGCGGCCTATGTTGTAGCGCTTGGCCACCTGCTCGGCCGTTTGCAGCATGTTCCAGTAGATTTCGGGCTTCTGCTTATCCAGGGCCGGGTCCTTGAGCATGTGCTGGTTCATCTCCTGCTGTACGCAGGAGATGCTCTCCACGCCCCCGGCCACGTACACACTGCCCTCGCCCGAGGCGATGCGCTGTGCGGCCAGAGCGATGGTTTGCAGACCCGATGAACAAAAACGGTTGACCGTCATGCCGGAGACCGTGACCGGCAGACCGGCCTTTAAGGCAATCTGGCGGGCAATATTGGCCCCAGTGGCGCCCTCCGGGTTGGCGCAGCCCATGATGACGTCCTCTACCTCGGCCGCATCCAGCCCAGCGCGCTGCACGGCATGCTGGACCGCATGTCCGCCCAGCGTGGCGCCATGGGTCATGTTGAAGGCACCCTTCCAGCTTTTGGCCAGGGGCGTACGGGCGGTCGATACGATGACGGCTCGGCTCATGAAGAAATCTCCTGGATACCCTTGAGGTCGGGTCTCATGCGTTGTTGAAGGTTTTGCCCTCGGCGGCCAGACGAGCCAGCAGAGGGGCCGGCTGCCAGAAGGCGGCATCATCAAGGGGATTGCGGGCAAAGCGCTGCATCGCCTGCACCACATTGAACAGGCCAAGGCCGTCGGCGTAGTGCATCGGCCCGCCGCGCCACAGCGGAAAACCGTAGCCCGTAACGTAGACCATGTCGATATCACTGGCCCGGGCCGCTATGCCCTCCTCCAGGATATGGGCGGCCTCATTGACCAGCGAAAACACCAGGCGCTGGACGATCTCCTCGTCATCGATCCGCCGCGGCTGTATGCCCAGGCTGGCGCGGTGCTGCTCGATCATCTGCACCACCCAAGCGCTGGGCTGGGCCTCGCGCCGCCCGGCGGCGTAGTCGTACCAGCCACTGCCGGTCTTCTGCCCGAAACGACCAGCTTCACACAAAAGGTCGGCCGTCTTGCTGTAACGCAGGCCCGGTTTCTCCCGATAGCGGCGCTTGCGGATAGCCCAGCCGATGTCATTGCCGGCCAGATCGCCCATGCGAAATGGCCCCATCGCAAAGCCAAACTTTTCGATGGCCTTGTCCACCTGCGCCGGCGTGCAGCCCTCGTCAAGCAGGAAGCCGGCCTGGCGGGCGTACTGCTCGATCATGCGATTGCCGATGAAGCCGTCACAGACGCCGGAGACGACCGCGGTCTTGCGGATTTTCTTGCTCAGGCTCATGCATGTGGCCAGCACGTCCTTGCCGGTCTGCTTGCCGCGCACCACCTCCAGCAGCTTCATCACATGGGCGGGACTGAAGAAATGCAGCCCGATCACATCCTGAGGACGCTGGGTGAAGGCGGCGATGCGGTCAAGATCCAGGGTGGAGGTGTTGCTGGCCAGGATAGCCCCGGGCTTGCACACCGGGTCCAGCTGTTTGAACACTTTTTCCTTGACGTCCAGGTCTTCAAACACTGCCTCGATGATCAGGTCGGCTTGCGCCAGATCGCCCATGTTCAGGGTGGGCTTGAGCAAGGCCAGGCGCTCCTGCAGTTTCTCGGGCTGGAGCTTACCCTTGCGTACCTGTGCCTCGTAATTGTCCTTGAGGATGCCCAGGCCCCGGTCCAGAGCCTCCTGGCTGGTCTCCAGCAGCGTCACCGCAATGCCCGCATTGAGGAAATTCATGGCGATGCCACCGCCCATGGTGCCGGCCCCGACGATGCCCACCGACTGCACCGGGCGCTGCGGGGTGTCGTCGGGCACATCGGGGATCTTGGCTGCTGCGCGTTCGGCCGCAAACAGGTGGCGAAGGGCTCGCGACTGCGGCGTCCACATCAAGTTGATGAACATTTCCCGCTCGCGCAGCATGCCCTCCTCAAAGCTCAGACGGGTGGCGTTTTGCACCGCATCGACACATTTGACCGGCGCCGGCAGGTTGCGCGCCATGGCCGCAGCCGTGTTGCGGGCAAACTGAAAATAGGCATCGCCCTGCGGATGGGCGCACTTGAGGTGACGCACCAGGGGCAAGGGCCGCACCTGGGCCATCTCTTGCGCCAAGGCCACCGCTTGAGGGATGAGGGTGGCGGCTGAATCGGCCATGCGATCGAACAGTTTTTGTCCCGGCAGTCGCGCCAGCAGTTCGCTCTTGACCGGCTCGCCGCTGACAATCATGTTCAGCGCAGGCTCCACGCCGATGGCCCGCGGCAGACGCTGGGTGCCACCAGCACCGGGAATCAGGCCGAGCTTGACTTCGGGCAAGGCCACCTGGCAACCGGGCGCGGCGATGCGGTAATGACAGCCGAGCGCCAGCTCCAACCCCCCGCCCATCACCACCGAATGCAAGGCGGCAACGATGGGTTTGTCGGACAGCTCGCAGGCCCGGATCACGCTGAGCAAGTTGGGCTCGGCCAGCGCGGCCGGTTTGCCAAATTCGCGAATGTCGGCGCCGCCGGAGAAGGCCTTGCCGGCCCCGGTGATGACGATGGCGCACACCGCGTCATCGGCGTTGGCTTGTGCGAGCCCGTCCGTCAGCGCCTTGCGGGTTGCGAAGCCCAAACCATTGACCGGTGGGTTGTCCAGGGTGATCACGGCCACCGAGCCGTGCTTTTCATAGCGTGCCGTCATGGGCGGTGCCTCTGCTCAAAAGTGAAGGGGGAAGGGTTTTCAAGACCGCGGTCAGCGCATTCGAATAGAACGGTCGTTCTTTTTCTGGCCATTGTAGAACGCAGAACCGTGTCAGCGGATTGGGGTTTTCAGATTTCCAGCCATTGGCGCCGCAGGGCTTCCTGTGCTTGCAGCTGCTGCGCAGTGCCGCTGAAGACCACCTGACCTCGCCCCAAGACCATGACGTGGTCGGCCAGCCGCAGCGAGAGGTCGAGCTTTTGTTCCATCAGCAAGATGGCCGCGCCCTGCCGGGCTTGCTGTTGCAGGATCTGGCCGACCTTTTGAACCCAGTGAGGGGCCAGTCCCTCGGTGGGTTCGTCGAGGATCAGCAACTGCGGATCGACCATCAAAGCCCGCGCCAGGCTCAACATCTGCTGCTCGCCGCCGGAGAGAACACCGGCGCGCTGATGCATCCGGGCATGGAGCTGCGGAAAATGCTCACAGACCCAGGCCAGCCGGGCCGAGACATCCACGCCGCGCGCGCCCAGACGCAGGTTGTCCCTGACGGACAGCAAGGAAAACGCATCGCGCGTCTCCGGGACATAGGACACGCCCAGGCGGGCAATCTGATGCACCGCGAGGCCACCCAGCTCGAGCGCCTTCCACGATCGCTGTCCGGTGGCCGGCACCAGCCCCATCAGGCCCCGCGCCAGGCTCGAGCGGCCCGACCCGTTCCGACCGAGCACCGCCAAAACCTGTCCGGGCGCCAGTTCCAGGTCAACGTCGCGCAGCGCCTGTAGCGGCCCGTACCAGACATTGAGCCCCCGGACCCTCAGCATGGGATCTCCCGCCCCGAAAGGTAAATCCGCTGCACCTCCTCATGGGCCTGAACCGCTTGTGGCGAATCGCAGACCAGAACGCGGCCCTCGTGAAGAACGGCCACCTGCTCGGCCAGTTCGAAAACCACCGACATGTCGTGCTCTACCAGCACCAGAGTTCGGCCCTTTGAAAGCTGGTCGATGCGCCGGACAAACTGACGGGTCTCACTGCGGCTCATGCCAGCAGTCGGCTCATCGAGCAGCATCACCCGGGGCTCGACGGCCAGCACCATCCCCAGCTCGAGCATGCGCTGGCGCGCGTAGGGCAGTTGTCCCACCGGGGTCTGCGCTGCATCGCCGAGCTCCAGTTCATCGAGCAAGCGCTCCACCCGCTGCTGCACATCGCGCAGACGGTCCAGGCGACGCGTCAGATCCTGCCACCGACCCGCCTGATAACCGAGAGCGGCCAGGCAGGCCATTTGCAGATGGTCAGCCACCGGCAAACGGCCAAAGAACTGGCTGATCTGAAAGCTGCGGCCGAGCCCACGTCGCACGATCTGATGCGGATCGAGCCCCAGCAGGCCATGCCCACCCAAACGGATGTCCCCCTGCTGCGGCTGCAGCAGCCCGGTGATCGCATTGAACAGCGTGGACTTGCCTGCGCCGTTGGGGCCGATCAGGGCCAGCCTCTGGCCCGCCGCCACTTCCAGGTTCACCCCCTGAAGAATGCGGTGTGGGCCCAGTTGGACGTGCAAGTCCCGAATCTGCAAGGCGCTCATGAGGCCCCCCGATCACCCCGCGGCCATCGGCGGGCGGCCCAGGCCAACAGCATCGCCAGGGCCATGGTCAGGGGACCGAGCATCCAGTGCCAGGGCTGGGCGGTGTCCAGCCGCAGTCCCAGGTAAGGCACCTGCGAGCCCAGGGTATCGGCCAGCCGCCACTGGTAGACCATCTCCACCAAGGCCGCAAAACCGAACGCGAACAGAAGGCCGGCCAGGGCGATCCAGGGTTGGCGAGAAAGGGCCCGGAAGACAAGGGGCCAGCCTGGGATCAAGCCGCCAGGCAGCAGCCACAACACCCCCACGAAACTCAGCCCCAGATAGAGCAGCCAGGCGGGTGTCCAGGCCGACAAAACCACCGAACCGAGCACCATGAGCACGCCCCCGGCCACCGCGCCGCTCATCAGTGCCACGCCCCCCATCAGGGTAAAGATCAGCACTGCCGCCGACCGGTGACTGGACAGCACCTCGGTGCTGACGATCTCATTGAACAGCGCACCCAGGCCGCCAGACAGGCCCGCAAAAAACGCCGCCACCACAAAGGTCAGGTGACGGATGCGGCGGGCGTCCTGTCCCAGAAAGGCCACCCGCTGCGGATTCTCGCGAACGGCCTGTAGCAAGCGGCCGGTCGGGGTGCTGGCGTAGGCACGGATGAGCATCACAACCAGCAGCCCGTAGACACAGGCCAAAAGGTATAGCGCGGGCATTGACGTCCAGTCGGGTTCCCAACTCAGGCCGGCCCCACGATCGGCGCTCAGTCCGGCCTCTCCGCCAAAAACAGAAGGGAACATCTGCGCGGTCGCCCAGACCAATTCACCTGTGCCCAGGGTGATCATGGCAAAAGCGGTGGCCGAATGGTGCCGGGTGGCCAGCCAGCCCAGGGGCCAGGCCAGCATGGCCGCCGCAAGCCCGGCCACCCAGGGCACGGCCAGCATCGGAAAGCCCAGCCCACCTTCAATGCCGCGCATCAGATGCACCGCTGCAAAGGCGCCGGCTCCGCTGTAGACCGCCTGTCCAAAGCTGACCATGCCCCCCTGGCCCATGAGCAGCCAGAAGCTCAGGCAAAGAATGATGGCGGCCACCATCTGAACCATCAGCCCCAGAATTTGATCGCTCATCACGGGAGCGGCCAGCAGCGCCAGACCGATCCCGATCCAGCCGATAGAGCCCGCACGGGTCCGCTTCATGCGCGCTGCCCCATCAGCCCGCGCGGCCTGACCAGCAGCACCAGAACCATCAGCAGGTAAGGCAGGAGCGGCGCCAGTTGACTGACTTTGAGATCAACCAGCATGGCTGGCCGGCTCAAACCGAACACCGAGCCCAGGCTGGCATCGACCGCAACAGCCAGAGTCTGCAGGCAGCCGATCAGCAAGCTCGCCACCAAGGTACCTTGCAGCGAGCCCAAGCCGCCGACCACGATCACCACAAAAAGCATGGACCCGATGGTTGCCGCTATGCCGGGTTCGGTCACGAATGCATGACCACCCAGCACCCCGGCCAGGCCAGCCAAACCACAGCCGACCGCAAATACCCGCATGAACACCGCCTGCACATCGTGACCGAGAGCCTGCACCATTTGTGGATGGGTCAAAGCCGCTTGGATCACCCGTCCCGAGAGCGAGTAGCGCAGGAAAACCGCCAGCAGCCCCAGCACCAGCACGGAAACGGCCACGATGAACAACCGGTAGGTCGGCAGGCTCACGTCAGCCAACTGCCAAAGCGGCGCACGGAGCTGCGCTGGAACCGCATAGCTGACCGGCAGGCTGCCCCAGATCAGCCGGATCAGTTCAAGCAAGACCAAGGAAAGGCCAAAAGTGACCAGCATTTCCGCCCAATGCCCCTGGGCACGAACCGGACGCAAGGCCCACCGCTCCACCACCGAGCCGATGGCTGCTGTCATCAGGGGGGCCAGTAACAGCGCCGGCCAGAAGCCCAGCCCTTGGCTCAGGGCATAGGCCAGGTAAGCACCCAAAAGATAAAAGGCCGCATGGGCGAAATTGAGCACGCCCATCAGGCTGTAGATCAGCGTCAGGCCGCTGCACAGGAGAAAAAGCAGCAGTCCGTAGCTCAGTCCGTTGACCAAAAAGACCAGAAAGACATCCATGCCGGGGCCCAGGGTTTGGGGGCGATTGTTCCCCAATCCCGGCCTGGCCCCATCAGCCCAGTGACTCCTGCTGTCGCATCAGGATGGCGGCGCAGCAATGACTGGCCCACTGACGCAGCACCGGGTCCGTACGCTCGAGCTGCTGCAGCACGCGCTCGATGGGAATGACACGGGCGTTGATGTCCTGTTCGGCGGTAAATTCCCACAAATAGGGTTTGCCGGTCAGTCCTTCGGCCAGTCCAATCAGACTGCCCTGCCCCAGTTCTACGCTGTACTCGCGCCATTTCGCCCGCGCCTTGCCCGAAACCACCATGACCGCCAGGCCACTGTGCTCCAGTCCGGGTCGGCCCAGAGTTTCACCCTTGCGGATGATGCGGGTCGGCAGGTGATCGCTGGCCTGCATTTGCAGGCACATGACTTGATAAACGCTGGGGCGCTCGCCAGCCGGCAGATTCTTGGCATCGAAAATCTGCCGCTGCAGTTCCGGGCCGGTGAAGGTGCGGTCGCCCAAAAAGGAAAAGCTGCTGAGCCCCGCACCGTTGGCTTGATGGGCAATTTCTCGAAACATGTGCTGCTGCAGGGCCAGACCCATCAGGGCGTAGGGCAGCACGCTGGTGTCAGCGCCCAGACGCGCACGAAGCTTTTCCGACTTGACCAGAATGGCCTGCACATCCCCTCGCGCGGTCACGGTCTCGCCGTGCAGATCGGCGTCGAAAAGCGCCTGCTCGGCCAAAACTTGCCCCGGCGACAGGCTGCAGTCCGGCCCCTTGTCGCGACGCTCGGTCACCTCAACCCGGCCTGTGAGCACCAAAAAGCTGTGCTCAACCTGCTCTCCAACGCTGTAGAGGGTTTGGCCATCGGTGTAGGACTGCAAATCACCGGCGGAAGCGTCAGCCAGAGCGGCGGCGAGCAGACTGACCTGGACTTCAGAGGCCGGTGCGCCATGCACCGCCAAAGACGCCTTGGCATCGATCCGGCCGAGTACCTCCCGCTTGGGTCGGCGAGCCGATTGCAGCAAAGCCAAGGTTCGGGCATCCAACGGCGGCAGGGGCTGCGCGCCGAGTTGGGCCAGTTGCGCCAGGGCTCGGGCCAACTCGACTTCGAGCGTGCGGGCCACGAAAGAGTCGACGAATCCAACCGGTGGCTTGCCCGGCTCGAAAAAGAAACGTTCGGCCGCATCGATGCGCGGCGTAAGGGAGTTCGTTGGGGCGTCGCCAGACATAGGAAAAGCTCAAAGGCGGTAAGGTTCAGAGTCCCGGCAAGCGATAGCCCTGGAGGGTTTCGCGCAGCCTAGTTTTTAGAATCTTACCGGTTGCGCCCAGGGGGATGCTGTCGACAAATATCACATCGTCTGGAATCTGCCACTTGGCGATCTTGTCCTGGTAGAAAGCCAGCAGTTCCTCGCGCGTGAGGGTTGCACCCGGCTTGAGCGCCACCATCACAATCGGCCGCTCATCCCACTTGGGATGCGGCACCCCGATGCAGGCCGCCATGGCCACCGCTGGGTGCGCCACCGCGAGGTTCTCGATATCGATCGAGCTGATCCACTCTCCCCCCGACTTGATCACATCTTTGCTGCGGTCGGTGATCTGCATATAGCCATCGGGGTCAATCATGGCCACGTCGCCGGTTGGAAACCAGCCGTCCTGCAGAGGGTCTCCCCCCTCGCCCTTGAAATAACCCTGGATCACCCAGGGACCACGAACCAGGAGATTGCCGAAGGTCTGGCCATCCCAGGGCAGTTCCCGTCCCTCGTCGTCGACGATCTTCATATCGACGCCGAAGATCGCCCGGCCTTGCTTGAGGCGCACCTTCATCTGCGCCTGATCATCGAGGCTCTGATGTTTGTTCTTAAGGGTGCAGACGGTGCCCAGGGGGCTCATCTCGGTCATGCCCCAAGCGTGAAGCACCTCCACGCCATAGTCTTCCCGAAAAGCACGAATCATCGCGGGCGGGCAGGCCGAGCCCCCGATCACGGTGCGTTTGAGCGAGGAAAACTTGAGCCCCCCCGGCTTCATGTGGCCCAGCAGCATTTGCCACACCGTGGGCACGCCAGCGGCATAGCTGACCTGCTCGGCCTCGATCAACTCATAGACCGAGCGCCCATCGAGCGCCGGACCTGGGAAAACCAGTTTGGCGCCCGTCAGGCAGGCGGCATAGGGGATGCCCCAGGCATTGACGTGAAACATCGGAACCACCGGAAGCACCGAGTCACGGGCCGACAGGCCCATGGCGTCTGGCAGCGAGGCCCCCAGGGCATGCAGCAGCGTGGAGCGGTGACTGTAGAGCGCTCCCTTGGGGTTGCCGGTGGTGCCACTGGTGTAACAAAGGCTGGACGCGCTGTTTTCATCGAAGCGGGGCCACAGGTAGCGATCATCCTCGGCGCCCATCCAGGCCTCGTAACTTTGCAAGCCCGGCAGGCCACTGTCGGCGGGTAACTGAGCCGGTTCGCACAGGGCGATGTAGTGCTTGAGGTTTGGGCATTGGGCCGCGATGGCCTGAACAATGGGCAAAAAGCCGACGTCAAAGCACAGCACCCGGTCCTCGGCATGGTTGATGATCCAGGCGATCTGATCCGGATGCAGCCGCGGGTTGATGGTGTGCAGCACCCGTCCAGAACCACTGACCCCGAAATAGAGCTCGAAGTGTCGGTAGCCGTTCCAGGCCAGGGTGGCCACCCGGTCGCCAAAAGCGAGCTTCAGACGGTCCAGGGCCCGAGCCACCTGTCGCGAACGGCGCGCGGCATCCACGTAGCTGTAGCGATGGATATCGCCTTCAACGCGCCTGGAAACAACCTGTCCGTCACCATGATGACGCTCGGCAAAGGCGATCAGGGAAGAAATCAGCAACGGCTGGTCTTGCATCAAACCCAACATGGACAACCCTTCACTTGGAAGACAGGCTTAGAAAACAGAACAGCCGCATCATGCCTGAGCCGGCCGCGCTCAGGCTATGGGGATTGCCCCAAAGCCCCCGCCCGCCCTCAGGCTTGCGCCACAATGGAGCGATGCTCGAAGCTTCCGTCCTGTCCGCATCGGCCCAGAACCCAGAGCGGCCCGCCTGGAGGCCGGCCTTGTTCGAGCTCGGCCCAGCGTTTTATGCTGATGTGGCCCCCCGACCTTTGGAAGACCCCCATTGGATCGATCGAAACGCCGCCCTGGCGCGCGAGCTGGGTTTGCAAGAACAGTGGCTGCAGTCGCGGGAAGCGCTTTTGGCCCTGTCGGGCTCGGCGGTACCGGAGGGGTCGCGTCCGATTGCCTCGGTTTACAGCGGACACCAGTTCGGGGTGTGGGCGGGGCAGTTGGGGGATGGACGCGCTCTGATCCTGGGCGAGGTCCCGTCCGCCGAGGGGGCCGTTGAAATTCAGATCAAGGGGGGAGGACGAACTCCTTTTTCCCGCATGGGCGATGGACGCGCGGTCCTGCGCTCGTCGATACGCGAATACCTGTGCAGCGAGGCCATGCATGGCCTGGGCATCCCCACCACCCGTGCCCTGGCCTTGACCGGATCGCCCAGCCGGGTCCTGCGCGAGGAGGTCGAAACCGCTGCCGTGGTGACCCGAACAGCACCGAGTTTTCTGCGTTTTGGTCACTTCGAGCACTTCAGCCACAGCGGGCAAATGACCGAGCTCAGACGCTTGGCCGACCATGTGATCGACCGCTTCTATCCCCACTGCCGCCAGGCCGCCTCGCCCTACGCGGCTTTGCTGCGGGCGGTGGTGGAACGCACTGCATCACTGATGGCGCAATGGCAGGCGGTGGGGTTTTGCCATGGCGTGATGAACACGGACAACATGAGCATCCTGGGCCTGACTCTCGACTACGGACCCTTCCAGTTTCTGGACGCCTTCGACCCGGACCATATCTGCAATCACTCCGACACCGAAGGCCGCTACGCCTACAAGCGCCAACCTGCGGTTGCCCACTGGAACCTCTACTGCCTGGGGCAGGCCCTGCTGCCCCTGATGGACGGACAGGATGAGGCCCTGGCTGCGCTGGACAGCTATCGCCCGACGTTTGAATCGGCCCTGACTGCGGCCCTGCGTGCCAAGCTTGGGCTGACCGATGTGGCCCGACCCGAAGACTTGCCCCTGATTGAGCAGACGCTGGAACTCTTGGCGGCCCAAGGGGTTGACTACACCCTGTTCTGGCGCCGGCTGTCCGACTTCCGCGACCAACCGGAGCCGGTGCGTGATCTGTTCAGAGACCGGGCCGCCTTCGATGCCTGGGCCCTGGGCTACGGTCAGCGCTGCGCCGACCTCGACCCGACCGCGCAACGCAGGGCCATGCGGGCCGTCAATCCGCGCTATGTGTTGCGCAACTACCTGGGCGAGCAGGCGATAGCAGCGGCCAAGCAAGGCGATTTCGCCCCCATCGGGCGTCTGTTGACCGTGCTGCACACGCCCTTCGACGACCATCCGGACCACGAGGCTCTGGCTGGCCTGCCCCCCGACTGGGCGGCATCCATTGAAATCAGCTGCAGTTCCTGAAGATGAGCTACAAGATCGAGAAAACCCAGGCCGAGTGGAAAGCGCTGCTGGCCGAAAAAGGCGCCGAGCCGCTGGCCTACCATGTCACCCGCAAGGAGGGCACCGAGAGAGCCTTCACGGGTCGCTACGAAGGCCACAAGGCCGAGGGCACCTATCTCTGTGTCTGCTGCGACAAGCCACTGTTTGACTCCGCCACCAAGTACGAGTCAGGGTCGGGCTGGCCCAGTTTCTTTGCCCCCTTGAGCCCGGACACCGTGGCCACCCAGGAAGACCGCTCCCTCTGGTTGGGCGTGCGAACGGAAGTGCATTGCCCTGACTGTGGCGCACACCTGGGCCATGTATTCCCCGACGGACCGCCCCCCACAGGGCTGCGCTACTGCATGAATTCGGCCTCGCTGCTGTTCAAGCCCAGAACCGCGCAGTGAATTGCCCCGCTTATCATCGCTCCCCATGAAATTGCTCCTCGACTTCCTGCCGATCTTGCTGTTCTTCGGCATGTTCAAGTACGCTGAAGCCAAACCCGACTGGGCCGCGGCCACCGCCAGCGAGTGGCTGGGCTTTATGGTTGCCGGCTCGGTGGTCGGGCCTGCAGAGGCCCCCGTCCTGCTGGCCACGGTGGTGGTCATCCTGGCCACGCTGGTTCAAGTGGCCATACTGATGGCGCGCGGTCAAAAGGTCGACACCATGCTCTGGATCAGCCTGGCGCTGGTGGTGGTGTTGGGCGGCGCCACCATCTATTTCCACAGTGAAACCTTCATCAAGTGGAAGCCCACCCTGCTCTACTGGGCCATGGCCGCAGGCTTGCTCATCGGGCAACTGCTGGGCAAGAACGGCATCCGCGCTCTGATGGGTTCTCAGATGGCGCTGCCCGACCCGGTCTGGCTGCGGGTCAATCTGGCCTGGATGGGGTTCTTTACCTTCATGGGGGCGCTCAACCTTTGGGTGGCTTACCAGTTTTCCACCGCAACCTGGGTCAATTTCAAGCTCTTCGGCGGCATCGGCCTGATGTTCGGCTTCGTGCTGGCCCAGGCCCTGGTGCTGGGCAAATATCTCAAGGACGATGAGGCGACCGGCGCCTCCACCGACGCCCCCAAACCATGAATCTGCCAGAGCTTGAGGGGCCGCCTCGGACCGAGGAGCTGAGAGAGCGGCTGCAACAGCATTTGCAACCCACCCGGCTGGAGGTGATCGACGAGAGCGCTGCACATGCCGGACATGCGGGTGCGGGCGCCGAAGGCTATGGAACCCATTTCAGGGTGCGCATCGCCAGCCCCCGTTTCAGCGGACTGAGCCGGATTGCCCGACATCGCCTTGTGTATGATGCGCTGCACGATTTCATGGCCCGAGGGCTCCACGCGCTGGCCATCGAGACCCAGGAGACGTAGGCCCTGGCGACCCAGCCTTTCGGGCTCGGGTTCAAGGCCACTCCCCCCTTTTCCGACTCTTTATCCAGGACCCACATGATCCAAGCCTCTTTCAAAACCCTGACCATCGCCGCTCTGCTGGCCCTCAGCGCCGCCGGAGCCCTGGCCCAAAATCTGGCCATCGTCAACGGCAAGGCCGTTCCCAAGACTCGCCTGGATGCGTTGGCCGCCCAGATCGAGCGCGCCGGACGGCAGGTCACGCCCGAGATGGCCGGTCAGCTGCGTGAGGAAGTCATCGCCCGCGAAATCTTCATGCAAGAAGCCGACAAGCTGGGCCTGGCCCAATCCGACGATTACCGGAACCAGATGGAACTGGCCCGGCAGAGTATTCTCATTCGCGAACTGTTCAGCGATTTCCAGAAAAAGAATCCGGTTACCGACGCAGAGATGAAGGCCGAATACGACAAGTTCGTGGCGGCCAACAGCGGCAAGGAATACAAGGCGCGTCACATCCTGGTTGAAAAGGAAGACCAGGCCAAGGCCATCATCGCCAGCCTCAAGAGAGGCGCCAAGTTCGAGGACCTCGCCAAGAAGCAGTCCAAAGATCCCGGATCGGGGGCCAATGGCGGCGATCTGGACTGGTCGGGCGCCGACAGCTATGTGCCTGAATTTAGTCAGGCTATGGTCAAGCTCAACAAGGGTCAGACCACCGACAAGCCGGTCAAGACCCAGTTTGGCTGGCACGTGATTCGCCTCGACGATGTACGCACGCCGCAACTGCCCTCCTTCGATCAGGTCAAGCCGCAGTTGCAACAGCAGATGTCGCAGCAAAAGCTGGCCAAGTTCCAGGAAGACCTGCGCGCCAAGGCCAAGATCGAATAAAGCCGCCTCTGCCGGCGGCTCTATTCGGGCGCTGGTTCTATGAACTGGACCTGAAAAGGCGGTGCCTGACTGGTATCGACCGTCACACGCCAGGCCCGCACATCGGTGTCGCCGGGTACCTCCAGCCGGTACAGATGGCGGACGGGCTCTCGACCCAGACGAAAGGGCTGGTCCATGCGGGGTCTATGGGTGTCCCCGTGAATCAGAAGCACAGGCAGGTCCGAGGCCGCTGCCAGGGGCAGCAGCGTCTGGCCTACGCTTTCGCGAAAACCTGAGCTCTTGGGGAATTCGTCCCACAGATTGCGCCCCAGCAGCGGATTGCCCTGCATGGCCAGCACCAAAGCCCGGGCCTGACCCCGCCGAGCGGCCTCAAAGGCTGAGCGTATCCAGGCTTGGTTGGCGGCATCGCGGGCCTGGAATTCCTCCAACGCTCCGGGTACCTCCGGCTGCTTGTTGTTGTTGCTGCCTACGATGTGCACCGTCACAAACAAAACGCCCTGATGCCACCAGCGGCGGTTCTCAAGGTAGGCGGCGTATTCGGGCATTAGGGCGGGCTGGGTTTGCACCGCCATCGGCGCCGCGCCCAGGGAGCGATCGACCGGAAAAAACAGGCGGCGCAAGGCCCGCAGGCGTTCCTGCGGTTCGTAGCTGCCATTGCTGCGCCTGTGGCAGTCGGTCCACTCGTTGTCGCCGGGCGTGTAGACCACCGGCTGTTCAAACCGGTCAAAGTGCTGGCGCTGCGACTCGAAGGCCCCATCGCTGCACAAACTGCCCCCTGACTTGATATCGCCCACATGGATCGAAAAGGCCGGCTGGACCTGATTGATCGATGCGATCAAGCGGCGGTAGGCGGGGAAGGACTGATGTGGCGATCCGTAGGGCAGGTCTCCCAAGGCCACAAAGGAAAACGCCTCGGCCCAGACCAGGGGAGCGGCGGCCAGAACGACAGCGCCCAGGCCCACCCGCCAAGCCCGGGCTAATATTGCCCCTGTGCCCGGAATCAGAGCAGACACCACAGGCCGACACAATGGCCGGTGGTCCACTGCACCAGCAGATCGATCAGCATGCCCAGAGCCATCACCGGAAGAATGAGGTAGACCATGACCCAGAAAACCGCCCAGAGCGTGGGTCGGGGCTCGGCAATGCGATATCCCATCACCGTCTCGGTCTTGCTGCGCCTGAAATGCCGGATCCATGCGAATTTCATGATGAGGGAATTCTAGGTTGATGCGTATCGTCTGGGACGCCTTCACGCAGAAGGACTGGGACGCGGCCCATAGCCTGGGCGCAGGCGCCCTCCAGCAGGATTGGGCCTACGGCGCAACCATGAAACTGCTGGGGGTGCCGGTACTGCGCGCCCTGATCGAACAAGACGGCACGGCCGTCGGCTTGGCGCAGTTCATCGTACGCAGCTTCGGGCCGGCGGGCGCTCTGGCGCTGTGCTCGCGAGGGCCGCTTTGGCTGCACCCCCTGACCGGCAGCGACAAAGCCGAGGTCTACCGCGCCTTGCGCAAGACGCTGCCGCTACGCGGCCTGCGTCTGGTACTGGTCACCCCAGAGGACCCCGCGCAGGCCGACCACGGCCTGAAGCCCTGGAAACGCGTGGTGACGGGTTACACCACGGTCATGCTTGACCTGTCGGTGCCGGCCGAGCAGTGGCGCGCCCGCCTGGACGGGAAATGGCGCAACCGGCTGGTGGCTGCCGAGGCCAGCGAACTCACCGTGCACCGCATCGGCACCAACCCCGGCCAATACAGGTGGCTGCTGGACCAGGAACAGGCGCAACGCGAAACCAAAGGCCTGTCCGGTCTGCCGCTGGCTTTTTACGAACCCTACATCCAGTCGCGTCGGCAGGCCTCCGAATGTGTGCTCAGCCTGCGCGCCGATCTTGGTCGTGATCGGGTGGCGGCCATGATGTTTCTCCTGCACGGTCAGGCGGCCACCTATCAGGTGGGCTGGACCCATGACCCGGGGCGCGAGCTCAGCGCCCACAACCTGCTGCTTTGGCGAGCCATGACCGAGCTGTCGGCCCGAGGCATCCGGGTACTGGATCTGGGCGGGATCAACACCGGCCGCAGTGCGGGGTTGGCGCGCTTCAAGATCGCAACCGGCGGCCAGGTGCATCCACTCGCCGGCACCTTCCTGGCCTGAACCGGTCGCCTCCTTGACCGGTCGACCCTGGATCAGGAGACAATCGGATCATGCGTGACCACCAGATCGAACTGCTCGCACCCGCGCGCAATGCCGAGATCGGCATCGAAGCCTTCAATCACGGAGCGGATGCGGTGTATATCGGCGGCCCTTCCTTTGGGGCGCGCAGCGCTGCCGACAACAGCGTCGGTGATCTTGCACGCCTGGCCGCGCATGCACACCGCTTTCACGGCCGGGTGTTCGCCACCGTCAACACCATCTTGCGTGACGATGAGCTCGAGCCCTGCCGCGATCTGATCTGGCAACTTTATGAGGCGGGGGTTGACGCACTCATCATCCAGGACATGGGCATCTTGCAAATGGACCTGCCGCCGATTCAGCTGCATGCCTCTACCCAGACCGATATCCGGACCCCCGAAAAAGCCCGTTTTTTACAAGACGCCGGCTTGTCTCAGTTGGTGCTGGCGCGCGAGCTGACCTTGCCGCAGATTGCGGCCATCCATGAAGTGATCGACCCGCAGCGCTGCCTGCTGGAGTTCTTCATCCATGGCGCGCTGTGCGTGGCCTACAGCGGCCAGTGC
>CAZATV010000025.1:0-32273 GCA_964488145.1 uncultured Polaromonas sp. | reverse complement strand
CTGGCCTTGCTGGCCTTCGGGCCGCAGCAAATGGGTGCGGCGGTGGCGCTGTACTCCATCAGCAACCTGATCCATTTCTCCATTGGCGCGCGCATCACCAGCGCCGGTGCCCGCACCCGCGACCTGCTGCTCAGTCCGATGATGCTGGCCACCGTGCTGGGCTTTGCCAGCGCAATGACCGAGGTGCGCCCGCCCCAGGTGCTGCTGACCGGCATGAAGATGCTCGGCGATGCCTCTTTGCCCATGATGCTGTTTGCGCTGGGCGCGCGGCTGTGCAGCGTTGAGCTGCGCAGTCTGCAAACTGGGGTGCTCGGGGCGCTGGCGCGCCCGCTGATCGGCATGGCGCTGGCCTGGCCGCTGGTGTTCCTGCTTGATCTGGAGGGAACGGCCCGGGCGCAGTTGCTTCTGTTTGCCGCGCTGCCGCCGGCTGTGCTTCAGTTCATGCTGGCCGAGCGCTTCGAGCAGGAACCCGAAAAGGTAGCCGCCATGGTGATGCTCGGCAATATCCTGGCTCTGGTCTTTGTGCCCCTGGGTCTGGCCATGGGGATGGGCTAGGGACCGGAGGCTACGCCGCCCGCCGTGGGCCACAATCTGGGGCATGGAAAACACACAGAACCTATCGGCCAGTCGCCTGGCCAGCGCATGGGCCGAACTGCAGGCCCACGCCGAAAGCGGCACCCCGCTGGAGGCAGACGCCTACCGTCTGGCCTTTGCAGATCCCGAATTTTTGCTGCGCCGGGAAACTCGCGGCCTGCGCATGCAGTTGGAAATGCTCAAGCCCGATCTGGAGCAACAGCGCCTGGGCATTGAAAGCACGATTGTGGTTTTCGGCAGTGCCCGTTTTGTCTCAGCCGAGCAAGCAACCGAGTTATTGCAAAAAGCGCGGGCCTCGGGCGATGCAAAGGCTGTAGAGCGCGCCCAGCGTCAGGTGGATAACGCGGCCTACTATGAACAAGCACGCGACTTCGCCCGTCTGGTGGCGCGACACAGCAAGCGCTGCGCGCCGGACCAGCAGATTTTTATCTGCACCGGGGGCGGGCCAGGCATCATGGAGGCGGCCAATCGTGGCGCCCATGAGGAGCAGATGCCCAATGTGGGCCTGAACATCGCGTTGCCTCACGAGCAAAGCGCCAACCCCTACATCACGCCGACGCTGAACTTCAAGTTTCACTACTTTGCGCTGCGCAAGATGCACTTCATGATGCGGGCCAAGGCGCTGGTGGCCTTTCCGGGCGGCTACGGCACGCTCGATGAACTGTTTGAAGTGCTCACGCTGGTGCAGACCCGCAAAGCCAAGCCGGTGCCGATCCTGCTTTACGGCAGCCACTACTGGAAGCGGCTCATGAACCTGGACATGCTGCTGGAGGAAGGCACCATCTCCCCCGAGGATCTGGACTTGTTCAAATATGTCGACACCCCCCAGCAAGCCTGGGATCTGATCCGGGCGTTTTACCGGCTATGAGTCGAAGGCCGCGGCTGGCGGCAGCAGAAAATGACCCAGTGGGGCCGCACCCTGCCGCAATTGAAGCGGAATTTGCGAGGACTGCGGACGAAGGGACGCTGGGGCTAAAGCAGGCGCAGGCTTAGCGCCGAGCGTGAACCCAGGCCAACCCAGACTGCGACCACCCACAGCAAGCCCTGCAGCCCGATCAGGGCGCTGACCGATCCCAACAGCAAGGGCACCAAAACGCCCGAGGCGGTCACCGACATCAGTCGCAGGCCCAACACCTCACCCTGGCGCTCCGGCGGCGTGACCTGGTGCAGCAGGCTCATGACCATCGGCTGTACCGTTCCCAAGGCCAGACCCATCAAAAATGAGCAAGCGGCCATGGTCCAAGCCGAATCCGTCAGGGGATAGATACCGAAAGCCACCGCGGTGCTCAGCATGGCCGCAACGAGTACGGCCCACTCACGAAGGCGTTCGGCGATCAGGGGGAGCACCACCCTCACCAGCCCGGTGGCCAGGGCGAAGGCACCGAGCACCATGCCAATTTGCGAGGCGCTCAAGCTACGCTCGACCCCCAGCAAGGGAATCACCAGCGCGTGCACATCCCAACTGGCTGCAACAAACCAGTTGACCAGCATCAACCGCCCTACACCCGGAAGACGCAGCAACTTCCACGACTGCCAGACCGAGCCTTGGGGCGGGTCATCAGGCGTCGCCGGTCCAGCCTCGCTGATGCGACGCAACAGCCACCAGGTCACCAGCGGCACCGCCGCCATAAAGATGAAAGCAGCCTGAAAACCCTGCAGGCTGGCCGGCTGGGGACCGGCATGGTCAATCAGAAAACCCACTGCCAAAGGCCCGAGGACGTTGGACAGCGCCGGCCCGATGGCCAGCCAGCTGAAGGAGCGCCGAAGCTGGGCCAAATCTTCCGCGAGTCGCCCGACCTGCCTCTGCACCGCAATGACGGTAGCGCCCGCTGCACCTCCAGTCAGCAGCGCCGTCACGCACAGCACACCGAAAACGGGCCAGACCGCAGCCAACACCCCGGCCAGGCTAGCGGCGATCACGGAGCGAATCATGATCGGCCGCGAACCATGGCGGTCCACATAGCGTCCGAACGGCACCGCCAGCAAGAGCTGGCTCAGACCAAACAAGGCCAGCAAAAACCCCACCGCGGCAGCACTGTAGTCCAGATGCAAAGCCAGCAAAGGGGCGGCCATGCGGTTGCCGGCCAGCGTTGAGTGCAGAAAAATCTGCGCCAGAATCAGTCGGAGCAATTCAGACCGCACATCTTCTCCGTCCAGGCCAGCTGTCTAAAGCCACGCAAGGCTCAGGCTTCCTTGCCGTCATGGTGTTCAAGAGAACCGGGAAGGAGCTCCTGAGCCTGCGCTTGCGGCAAGGCCTGAACTTCCCGAAGTGCACGGCCCATTGCACGGCTGCGCTGCTCGGCGCTGTCGAGGGTGTTGAGGACCGTCTGGGTCTGGGCCTTCACGCGCGTGAGTACGTCGCCAAACTTGCCAAATTCAGTCTTGACCGCGCCCAGCACTTGCCAGACCTCGCTGGAGCGTTTCTCGAGGGCCAGCGTGCGAAAGCCCATCTGCAAGGAGTTGAGCATGGCCAGCAAGGTGGTGGGGCCTGCAATCACCACCCGCCAATCGCGCTGCAGCGACTCGACCAGACCGGGCCGGCGCAGCACCTCGGCATACAGCCCCTCGCTGGGCAGGAAGACGATCGCAAAGTCGGTCGTCTGGGGCGGATGAATGTATTTCTCACTGACCGAGCGCGCCTGCTGCCGCACGGCAGCCTCGAGCGCGCGGGCGGCAGTTTCCACCGCCACCGCGTCCGCCTGCTGCTGGGCGGCCAAAAGTCTTTCGTAATCTTCGGTGGGAAACTTCGCATCCAGGGGCAACCAAATCGGTTCGCCGCCGTCAGCCCGTCCGGGCAAACGCACCGCAAAGTCAACCGCATTGCGACTGCCCGGTGCGACGCAAACCTGGGCTTGGTACTGCTCGACCGTCAGCACCTGCTCAAGCAGCGTAGCCAGTTGGGTTTCGCCGAAAATGCCTCGCGTCTTGACATTGCTCAGCAGATGCTTGAGGTCGCCTACCCCCTGCGCCAGCGTCTGCATTTCTCCGAGCCCGCGGTGCACCTGCTCCAGGCGCTGCGCCACATGCGCAAAGCTGGCGTCCAGCCGAGTTTGAAGGGTGCTTTGGAGCTTTTCGTCGACGGTGGCCCGCATTTGCTCCAGCTTTTGCTCATTGCCCTGCTGCAACTGGGTCAGACGGTTCTCGACCGCCTGACGAATTTCGGTCAGCAACTGCTCCTGACGCTGGGCCATCTGCTGCAGCTGGGTCTGCAGATCCTGCGCGAACCGGCGCAAGGCCAGGTCTTGCGCCTCGCGCGACTGTGCGGTGGCCTGGCTGGCCGCCTGGCTGGAAGCCTGCAGGCTCAGTGCCAACTGTTGCTGCATGCCCGAGAGCTGCACCCTGAACGAATCGATCTGCTCATTCTGGGTTCTCGCCACATCGCCCGATTGGGTCAGAAGGGTCTGCTGAAAGAGCGCCAACGACTGCTGCAAGTCAGCGCGACTCTCGCGCGCGCTGTCCTGTACCTGGGATCGCAATTCACGCTCCAGGCGCTCGTCGCCAGCGACAAGCTGTTGCAGCTGCGACTCCACGGTGTTGTCCTGCCCGGGCGCCGAACGCCGCCACAGCACGCCAAGAACCAGCAGTTGGGCGCCGGCCAGAACCAGAACCAGCCACAGGAGGATATCGGTCATGGCCCTATTGTCGCGCGCCCCGACAGACGGGGCAGTAGCCGCATCAACGCGGGTCGGGGTTGAGCGGCGTCAACAGGGGCTTGCCGGTGAAGAAAGCCACCAGGTTGTCAGCGGCCAGGTGAGCCATGGCCTTGCGTGAGGGAATGCTGGCGCTGCCGATATGCGGTGTGAGCACCACATTGGGGACCTCCAGCAGACCCGGATGGACACTGGGCTCTCCCTCGAACACATCCAATCCGGCCGCTGCAATGGTGCGGTTTTTCAGGGCCTGCGCCAGTGCCGCATCGTCGACGATACCTCCCCGCGCAATATTGACCAGGGTGGCGGTGGGCTTCATCTGGGCCAGCTCTGCCGCGCCTATGGCATGGTGCGACTCCGGAGAATATGGCAGCACCAGAATCAAGTGGTCGGCCTGCGCCAGCAAGTCGGCCTTGCTGACATATTCAGCCCGGTAGTGAGCCTCCAGTTCGGGATTCAGCCGGGATCGGTTGTGGTAGATCACCCGCATGCCAAACCCGTAGGCGCCCCGGCGGGCGATGGCCTGGCCGATGCGCCCCATACCCAGGATGCCCAGGGTTGATCCATGAATGTCCGAGCCCGCAAACATGTCGTAGCTCCACCGGGTCCAGCGGCCGGCGCGCAAGTAATGCTCGCTTTCGGCGAGGCGACGCGCCGTTGCCATGATCAGGGCAAAGCCCAGATCAGCGGTGGTCTCAGTCAGCACATCAGGCGTGTTGGTCGCCACCACGCCCGATGCGGTCATGGCCGCAATATCGAAGTTGTTGTAGCCCACGGCCATATTGGCGCAAATGCGCAATTCGGGGCAGGCCTTGAGTACCGCGGCATCAATACGGTCGCCACCGGTGGTGAAGACCCCCTGCTTGCCTTGTAGATGTTCGATCAATTGCGTCGGGCTCCAGACCACATCCTCAGGGTTGGTCTCTACCTCGGCGACCTGCTGCAGTTTCTCCACCACCTCAGGAAACACGGCGCGCGCCAGAAGAATGCGGGGTTTGCTCACGGACGAGACTCCCAATCGATGAAGGGGCAATCAGCGAAACCAGATCAGTCCCATGACGAAGAACAAGGGCAACAAGATGGACCCGGACCACAGCATGTAGCCAAAGAAGCTCGGCATCTTCACGCCACGGTCCTCGGCAATAGCCTTGACCATGAGATTGGGTGCATTGCCGATGTAGCTGTTGGCCCCCATGAACACCGCACCGGCGGAGATGGCGGCCAGGGTTGAGCCCAGGGTCGTCATGAGCACTTGCGGATCGCCACCGGCGGTGTTGAAGAACACCAGATAGGTGGGTGCGTTATCCAAAAAGGAACTGAGGACTCCGGTAATCCAGAAATACATCAGGACATCGGGGCTGCCATCGGGCCGGGTCACCGCACCGACGACTGCGCCAAAAGGACCATCCACCCCCGCCCTGAGCATGGCGATGACCGGGATGATGGTGAGAAAAATGCCGGCAAACAGCTTGGCCACTTCCTGCATCGGAGCCCAGCTGAACTGGTTGTCGGCATGCACCTGAGTCGGCGTGATCTTCAGTGAAACCAGGGTGATGACGATCAGGCCCAGGTCACGCAGCAGACCGGGCAGGCCGACCTCAGTGCCCCACACATCAAAGCTGATGCCCGGCTTCCAGGCTCCGCTCATCAGCACCAAACTGACCACGCCCGCCAGCAACAGGAAGTTGACGGCGCCATCAAAACCGATGGAAACGGTAGCGGGCGATGGATCCGAGGGCCGAAGCCCCTCGCGCCGGAAAAACCACGAATCCATGACGTAGAAGATCAGCAGCAGGCTGCCCACCAGGAACAGGGTCTCGGGAAACAGGGTCTTGAGCGTCCAGAAAAATTCCACGCCCTTGAGGAAACCCAAGAACAGGGGGGGATCGCCCAGAGGCGTGAGCGAGCCGCCGGCATTGGAGACGATGAAGATGAAGAAGATCACCACATGAGCCATGCGCTTGCGGTCGGCATTGGCCCGAATCAGGGGACGAATCAGCAGCATCGAAGCGCCAGTGGTCCCCATGAAGCTCGCCAGCACCGCACCAATGGCCAAAATGGCCGTATTGAGGGCCGGACTGCCGCGCAAATCACCACGGATGTAGATCCCCCCGGAGACGGTGAAGAGCGCCGTCAGCAAGATGATGAACGGGATGTACTCACCCACCAGCGCGTGCACAAAATTCGACCCCGCCAAGCCCGGCCCGAACACCGCCGCGAAAGGCAGTAAGAAGGACAAGGCCCAGAACGCGGCCACCTTACCGTAGTGGTGATGCCAGAAGGTGGGCACCATCAAAGGCATCAGGGCAATGGACAGCAAGATACCGGCAAAAGGCAGGCCCCACCAGGCGCTCAGGGCACTGCCATCGATAGCGGCGGCACGGGCCAAGCCGGGACAGACGGCAAGCAAGGCGATGCAAGCCAGACGGAACAAAGCGGGTGGGCGATTCATGGGCGACGATTAAACGGTTGAAGACGGGCGCATTGTTACAAAAACGAGGCCTCCCAGGTCGGCTTTCGCGTCTAGGGGCAGTCAAACCCCACTCTTGACATCGAACACCTGGCGCAGGTAGGCGAGATACTTTTCGTCCTCGCACATGTTCTTCGAGGGCGTATCGGAGAGTTTGGCCACCGGCTGACCGTTGCAGCGAACCATCTTGATGACGATTTGCAAGGGCTCGCAGCCAATATCGTTGGTGAGATTGGTACCAATGCCAAAGGCCAGTTGACAACGACCACCAAAACGACGGTACAGCTCGATGGTTCTGGGCACTGTCAGCGCATCGCTGAAGATCAAGGTCTTGGTACGCGGATCCACCCGGTTGTTGCGATAGTGTTCGAGCAGTCGCTCGCCCCAGGAAAAAGGGTCGCCGCTGTCATGACGGGCGCCGTCGAAGAGCTTGCAGAAATACATGTCGAAGTCGCGCAGGAAGGCGTCCATACCGTACACATCCGACAGGGCAATGCCCAGATCGCCGCGGTATTCCTTGGCCCAGGACTCAAAGGCAAACACCTGACTGTCACGCAAGCGCGGCCCCAGGGCCTGGCAGGCCTGGAGGTACTCGTGAGCCATGGTACCCAATGGGGTCAGGCCGAGCTTCATGGCAAACAGCACATTGCTGGTGCCGGCAAACTGGCCCTGGGGACCGGCACCCAGACGGGCCGCCAGAGTTCTCAATACCTCCTCATGCCAGGGGCGGGAGAACCGGCGACGCGTTCCGTAATCGGCAATCCGCAAGGCCTGCAAGCCGGGCTCCTGCAGCTGGCGAATCTTCTCGTCGAGGCGCCGGCGGCCCTCGGCCAAATCAGGCGCGGCCTGGGTGTTGCGGAAATAGACCTCGTTGACGATAGCCAACACCGGAATCTCAAAGAGGATGGTGTGCAGCCAGGGTCCGCGGATTGAGATGTCGATCTGTCCATCCGGCAAGGGCTGCACGTCAATGTATTTCTCGTTGAGGCTGAAAAGGCCGAGGAAGTCCACAAAGTCACTCTTGATAAAGCGCATGGACCTCAGGTAAGCCAGTTCGGCCTCACCGAACTTGAGGGCGCAAAGCGCCCGGATTTCCTCGCGAATCTGGGCGACATAGGGCGCCAGCGGTTCGACCCCGGGGGCGCCCGCGTTACGACACTTGAAGCGGTACTCCACCTGCGCACCGGGAAACTGATGCAGGACGGCCTGCATCATGGTGAACTTGTAAAGGTCGGTGTCGAGCAGGCTGGGAATGACCATGGAGGGCTCGCGTCGCAGGCTCAGGCCAGACCGAGGAAATCGACCTCGAACAGCAGCGTGGCATGGGGCGGAATCACACCCCCAGCTCCACGCGCACCATAGCCCAGTTCGGCCGGAATGATCAGGCGTCTTGTGCCGCCGGCCGACATGCCCTGCACGCCCTCGTCCCAGCCACGTATGACTTCACCGGCCCCCAATGCAAACTCGAAAGGCTCACCACGGTCTTTGCTGGAGTCGAATTTCTCGCCCGCCTGACCGTCCTGGTAGAGCCACCCGGTGTAATGCACGCGAACGTACTGGCCGGCCTTGGCCAGAGCGCCGGTACCGAGCACCGTGTCTTCATATTGCAGGCCCGATGCGGTGGTGATGAGATTCATGAGAGGCTCCATTCGTTTAATCAGTCCGGATCAGCCCGCACTTTACCCGCAACCAGTTCAATCGCCTGATCGGCCGCCCGCACCAGTTGCCGATTTTGCTCGGCCACCAGCAAAGCCAGACCCTCGCCGCGCAAATCGATCAGAGTCTGCACCATCGCCTCCACCAGCACCGGGGCAATGCCCTCGCAGGGCTCGTCGAGCAAAAGCAGGCGCGGTTGGCTCATCAGGGCGCGCGCGGTGGCCAGCATCTGTTGCTCGCCCCCACTCATCTGGCTGGCCAAGCGACCGAGCATGGGTTTGAGCAGGGCAAATCGCTCGAGCAGCCAGTCCAGGCGCTCAGCGGTGCCACCGGCAATCAGCAGGTTTTCTCGCACGGTCAGACTGGCAAACAAGCGCCTGTCCTCGGGCACGTAAGCCAGCCCGCTGCGCGCCCGGCGATGGGCCGGCCAGGCTGCCATGGAAACCGGCACGGCCGATCGATCCGGCGCCCATAGGATCTGGCCATGGGTTCGGACCTCCAGACCGATCACCGACTTGAGCAAGGTGGACTTACCCGCTCCGTTGAGGCCTTGCAGCACCACCAACTGACCTGCACCGACCCTCAGATCGATCCCAAACAGGGCCTGAGCCGGGCCATAGAAAGCCTGAAGTCCTCGCAGTTCAAGCATGGAGCGATCCCCTGTCGGAGGCTCGCGCCGTGCCGCGTCCCAGGTAGCGCTCCTGGACATGGGGATCGGCTGCCACCTCGGCAAAGCTCCCCTGGGCCGCCAGACGGCCTTCAATCAGGACCAGGACCCGATCGGCCACACCGGCCACGGCGTCCATGTTGTGCTCGGTGTAGAGCACGGCCAGACCCGATTGGGCTAGACCCTTAATCCAGGCCATCAGGCGGTCGCGCTCGCGTTCGGCCAGGCCGGCGGCCGGTTCGTCCAACAGGAGCAGGGTGGGCTGTCCGGCCAACACCAGGGCCAGCTCCAGGCGTTTGCGGGCTCCATAAGGCAAAGCTCCAGCGTGGTGCCCGGCCCAGGCCGACAAATCGGCCTGGGCCAGCAAGTCCATGGCCCGATCGCGCTGCCACAGCGCGAGCCCCCGCCAAGCCGACAAAGCGCTTTCGCGCGCTTGGAGGGCCAGTTGCACATTGCCCAGCACCGTCAGCGCCTCGAAGACCTGGGCCACCTGAAAACTGCGCCCTACCCCCAGCGCCAACCTCTCAAGCGGACTGAGTCCCAGCAGAGATTGCCCCTGCCAGATCACCTCTCCTGCGTCCGGTCGCTGCTGCCCCGCGATACAGGCGAAGGTGGTTGACTTGCCAGCGCCATTGGGGCCGATCAGGGCCACGCAATCGCCGGCCGCCACCTGCAGGCTGATCCCGTCGACCGCGCGAACCCCCTCGAAATGGCGAACCAGATGTCGCACTTGCAGCAAGGCTGTGCGATTCATCTCACCGCTCCTTGACCTCGCCAGCGCACCATCAGGCCGGGCCAGGACAAAAGCCCGGAGGGCGAGATCACCATCACCGCCATGATGACCACGCCCAGCATGCCCCGCCAGTACGTCAGATCGCGGCCCAGTTCGGCCGACACGCCAAAGAGCAGCAGGCTGCCAGCCACAGCCCCCCAGAGCTGATGCACGCCGCCCAGCAACACCACCAGCAAGGCATCCACCGAGGTGGCCACGCCGGCCACCGAGGGAAACACCGCCCCTTTGTGGGCGGCAAACAGCGCTCCTGCCAGACCGGCCAGCGCCGCGCTTTGCAGGAAAACGCGGTACTTGAGCACGGTCATCGGCAGACCACTGGCTTCGGCTCGCAAGGGCGCATCGCGCAGCGCCTGCAAAGCCGCCCCCTGCCCCGACAGGCAAAGGCGACGCAAGGCGGCCACCGAGCCGAGCGTCAGCAGCACCATAAAACCATAGAACAAGGGCCGGCTGGCCTCGGACACCAAATGCAGGCCGATCAAGCCGTTATCGCCCCCGGTCAGCGGCACCGCCTGCGTGGCAAGGGCCCAGATCACCTGCGCCAGCGCCAGGGAGAGCATGGCCAGGTACACGCCGCTGCTGCGGATGACGGCCGCACCGAACATCGCAGCCAATACCAGGGCGCTGCCCACACCCATGGCTGCGGCCTCCAAGAGATTGGCCCCCCAGTGCAGATGAGACAAGGCCGCACCGTAAGCCCCCAGGGCGAAATAAGCCGCATGTCCGAAACTGACCAGACCGGCCAGCCCCATCATGGCCTGCAGGCTGATCCCGAAGATGACGAAAACCATCGCGTCGATGGCCAGGGTCTGCCAGTACGCGCCCCCTTGCCAGGACCACCCAGCCATGCCGAGCAAGACCAGCAGGAGCAGGGCCGTGCTGCGACGCGACAGGTGCAGGCCACGAAATGGCTGGGCGGGCTCGCGCGGCCCCTGTACCGCAGTCAGTCGGCGGCCGGCCAGACCCTGAGGCCGCAGGATCAGCACCGCCGCCATGGTGAGAAACACCAAGACCAGGGTGGCCTGCGGGAACCAGTGAATGCCCAGTGCGTGCACCAGCCCAATGAGCAGGGCCGCAACAAAGGCCCCCCCGATACTGCCCAGCCCGCCGGTGACCACCACCACGAAAGTCTCGACGATCACCGCCATATCCATCTGCAAATGAGCCGGCTCGCGCGGGACCTGCAGGGCCCCTCCGAGGCCGGCCAGGGCACAGCCGATGACCACTGCCCCCATCATCAGTGGGCGCGGGTTGACCCCCAGGGCGCCCAGCATTTCACGGTCTTCAGTGGCGGCACGCAAACGCCGGCCCAACAGCGTACGCGTGAGCATCAGGTGCAGACCCAGCCAGACCAGGGGTCCTATGACCATCAGCGCCAGCTGATAACTGGGGAAAAATTCCTCACCTATCTGCACCGAACCCTTCAGACCAGGGAAGCGGGGCGCAAACACTTCCTCGTTGCCGAACAGCCAGCGCATGGCATCGTGCAGGGCCAGGGTCAGCCCGAAGGTGGCGACCAACTGGTAGAGCTCGGGGGCATGCGCCATGCGACGCAACAACGCCCAATCGACCACCGCGCCGACCAGCGCCGCAACCAGGGCGCCCAACAGCATGGCCAGAGCGTAAAGCAAAGCGCTCTCGGACCAAGCGGGAAACCAGTGGGTCAGCCAGTGCGCGGTAAAGAGCGCGCCCAACATGAAGAAACTGCCGTGGGCGAAATTGACAATGCGGGTGACCCCAAAGATCAGGGTCAGGCCGGCGGCCATCAGGAAGAGCGTGGAGGCGTATGACAGCCCTCCCAGCAACTGCACCGCGGTGATACCGCCGCTCATGGGCCGGCCATCTCAGGACAACCCGGCGCACACGAGCGCCGGCGATCAGTCCAGCCAGGTGGTGAAGCCAGAAGCGGCATCGCGCGGCGTGTAGAAGCGGTTGACCAGCCCCTGCGGGTCAGCGTAGCCCAGCGCCATGCCGCAGACCATCATCTGCCCGGCTCCAGCGCCGATGTGTGGCAGGATGATCCGGTGGTAGTCATTCCAGGCGGCCTGCGGGCAAGTGTGCAGGCCCTGCCCCCGCGCAGCGAGCATGATGTTTTGCAGAAACATGCCGTAATCGAGCAGGCTCCCACGTCCGAGCACCCGATCAATGGTGAAGATCAGGCCCACGGGTGCATCGAAGAACCGGAAGTTGCGCTGGTGCTGCGCGTGCATCTTGTCCTTCTGCCCACGCTCGATCCCGAGCAAACCGTACAGGCCCCAGCCGTTCTCACGGCGACGGCCCAAATAAGGCTCCACCCACTGACTGGGGTAGTAGTCATACTCTTCCTTGTATTGGTTCGCCAAAGACGGATCGTCGCGAACGGCATCGTGGGCCGCACAGACCTTGACAACCAAATCGCTCAGGCTGCCGCCCTGCAGCACATAAACCCGCCACGGCTGCGAGTTGGTGCCCGATGGCGCACGGCTGGCTATCTGCAGGATGTGCTCGATCTTCTCGCGCTCGACGGGGCGTGGCAGATAGGCCCGCACAGACATGCGACTGACAATGGCCTCATCCACGCTGAGGGCGACGCTGTCCAGGGGTAGGGGATTCGAGCTCACTTGAGGGTCTCCAGGGCGGCGAGAAAGGCCGGCGACAGGGGGCGTGGCCGGCGGCTGTGCCGATCTACATAAACATGAACAAAATGGCCTCGGGCCGCACAGGGTTCCTGTGGTCGACCGTCATCGGCGAACAAGGCCACTTCATAACGCACACTGGAGGTCCCGACCCGGCCGACCCGCAGGCCAGCCAGCACAGCTTGCGGGTAGGACAAAGGCGCGAAGTAGTGGCACTGGGTCTGCACCACCAAACCGATCAGGTCGCCCGCGTGGATGTCGAGCACGCCGCAATCGATCAGGTAGCCATTGACCGCTGTGTCGAACCAGCTGTAGTACACCACGTTGTTGACATGACCGTAGACGTCGTTGTCCGACCAGCGGGTGCTGATGGGGCGCATCACACGATAGGCGGTGCGCAGCTCGGGCTCGGGGCGAATCAGTTCGGTCATTGGATTGGGGCCCGACCGCCCGGGCCCTGCGAGTCGGGCGGACCCGAGGCTCGGGAGACCCCGTATTTTGCCAGCGACGCCTGGAAACCTGGATTCAGACCGAGGACAAACCAGCCCAGCGCTGCCAGTACTCCAGGGCAATCGACCAGGTGTTGACCTGCACCTGCACCGTCGATTCCAAATCATGCCCGTAGCCGCCGGCCATGGCGAAAGCCAGCGCGGTGCGACGCTGCCAGGCCCAATCGAAGACGCGACGGTCACGCGCCTGCAAGCCGTCATAGGTTAGGCGCAATCGACCGAGACGGTCGCCTTCATGAGGATCCGCACCAGCCAGATAAAAGATGAGCCCCGGATCAAAACGCCTGTCTAGTTCGGCCAGGGCCTGTTCGAGGGCTTCCAGGTAGGCCATATCACCGCAACCATCGGGTAAATTCACGTCCAGATCACTGGCAGCCTTGCGAAACGGAAAGTTCTTTTCGCCATGCAGAGACAAGGTGAAAACAGTATCGTCTCCGGCAAAGATGTCAGCGGTGCCATTGCCCTGGTGCACGTCCAGATCAATGATGGCCACCCTTAGCGCAGGCCGCAAGCGCTGCCGACGAGCCCATTCGGCTTGCATCAGCCGGGTGGCGACCGCCACGTCGTTGAACACGCAGAAGCCGCCCCCCTTGTCACGACCCGCATGGTGCGTGCCGCCCGCCAGGTTACCAGCCACCCCCTCGGGCCGACCCCGGTGGGCTTCAGTCATGCCCAAAGCCACCCGGGCCGCCTCAATGGTCGCGCCGGTCGAGCGGCGCGATCGCTCGACCATTTGCGGCGACCAGGGAAATCCGATCTCCCGCTGCGCCTCGGGGGGCAAAGTACCTTCGGCCACAGCCCGCACGTAATCGGGGGTGTGCACCAAGGCCAGTTGTCCGTCGGTGGCCGCCGGAGCGACCGAGAAATTCAACTGCGGCATGGCCTCGGCCAGGCGCTGGCGCAGACGCCCGTACTTGGCCATGGGGAAACGGTGTCCGCTGGGCAGAGGAAGAACGAACTGATCGGCGTAAAAAGCGTGCACGGCAATTTTCGGGGGAGCGACCCGGTCGACGGGGCCCCGCAAACCCGCGATTGTCACCGGCGGCGCCACGTTCTAGAGGTCGGCACCTAAAAATGGTGCAATGCAGCAAAAACCGCTTGTATTCCGGAAACCGAACCTTATACTTCCCGGCATGTTGCAGTGCAGCAAGACTCACGCGGTCTTTCGCACGGCAAAAGATTGTCCCAACCCAACTGACGGAGTTTCCTATGCTGACTGCTGACCAAATCGTTGCTTCCCAAAAGGCTTCCATCGAAACCATGTTCGGCCTGACCCACAAGGCTTTTGAAGGCGTGGAGAAACTGGTCGACCTCAACGTGCGGGCCTCCAAAGCGGCTCTGACAGAGGGCGCCAGCCACGCTCAGGCCATGTTCAGCGTCAAAGACGCACAGGAACTGCTGGCCCTGCAAGCGAGCCTGATGCAGCCCCTGGCCGAGAAGGCCGCCGCTTACAGCCGCCACCTCTACGATATCGCCAGCGGCACCGCTTCTGAGTTTTCCAAGGCTGTCGAGGGCCATGCCTCCGAAGCTCAAGCCAAGTTTGTCAGCCTGGTTGACAGTGCGGCCAAGAACGCACCCGCAGGCTCAGAGACCGCCGTGGCCGTCATGAAGAGCGCAGTTTCGGCCGCCACCAACGCTTTTGAGTCGGTGCAGAAGGCTGTCAAGCAAGCCACCGATCTGGCCGAGGCCAACTTTGCCGCCGTGAGCAATACCGCTGTCAGCGCCGCCAAGGCCTCCAGCAAGAAACGCTGATCCCCCATCGCCCCGCAGTCCCGACGGTGGGGCGCCTTGATCGCAAAGGTTGTCTCCTCGGGTCCGCGTGGAATTGGTTTCAGGGACCCGTTTCAAAGCCCGGCGCAAGCCGGGCTTTTTTTATGAGGTCGGTCGCTCAAGGCACCGGCCGACCCAAGCGGGCGCGCAACTGGGGCAGGGCCGCCTGCATGGCCGCGCGTCCCGCTTCGATCGCACGCTGGCGGGCCGAAAAATCGGCGCTGCGCAGCCCCGCCAGAGAAGGCCTCACGAGCACGTCGGCCTGCTGAACTTCATGCTGCTTGATCACCTGCCCCATGATGTTGAAGGTCTGCAGCAAGATCTGCAGGGTGTCGCTGGCCGGCTGGCCTTCCGGCGGCTGTGAAATATCCACCGCGATCACCAAGTCGGCCCCCATCTGACGGGCAAATTGCACCGGCACTGGCGAGACCAGCCCGCCATCGACATAGTCGCGACCGCCAATGCGCACCGGCTGAAACACAGCCGGCACCGCGCTCGAGGCCCGGACAGCAGTACCGGTGTCTCCACGGCGGAACAAAATGGGTTGGCCGTTGGACAAATCAACCGCCACCACCCCCAAGGGAATGCGCATGTCCTCAATCAGCCGGCCAGCCACTGCGTCATTGACATAACGGGCCAGCGCCTCGCCCCGAAAAAGTCCGCGGTTGACCAGCGGCAGCATCCAGTCTGCAATGGCCACCTCCTCCAGACGCAAAGCGTTTTGACGCAACTGCTCGGCATTCATACCACTGGCATAGAGGGCCGCCACCAAGCTGCCAGCCGAGGTGCCGACCATCACGTCAGGGACGATACCGGCTTCCTCCAAAACGGCGATCACGCCCACGTGGGCAAAACCTTTGGCAGCCCCACCCCCGAGCGCCAATCCGATACGCGGCGGCCGCACCGGCGCAGTCTCCGTCACCGCAGGCTCCTTTCGGTCGGGCACCGAGGCCGGCGGTGAGGCGCAACCGGCCACCCCTGCGCAGAAAACGCCCAGGGCGAGGATCCGCCAGACGGACCTGCGTGCATCCCCGCTGCGAGGCTGTTGGGTTTTCGGTACGGGCATGGCGGACACCTCTGGCTTGCCGGATGCGCGCAGAAACGCCCCCTTGAGTTCTTGGCGTTGCACGCGTGAAGGATCGGCCACAGCAGGGGATTTTCGGCGACCGGGCTGCGACATAATAGCTTTGGATATGACGTTTACGTAAGCGTCAATTACCGGACCGAACGCAGTTTTGAGCAGAAAGGAAGGCAATATGGATATCAGGGGCAAGGTTTTCATCGTCACCGGTGGAGCCTCGGGATTGGGAGAGGGTACCGCACGCATGCTTAGAGCCGAAGGCGGGACCGTCGTGATCGCCGACATGCAAGCCGAAAAAGGCGAGGCCGTCGCGCGCGAGATCGGGGCCACTTTCCTGCGCTGCGATGTCAGCCAGGAATCTGATGCCCAGAAAGTGGTCGATCATGCCTGCACCCTGGGTCCGCTGATGGGGCTGGTCAATTGCGCTGGCATTGCACCGGCGGAAAAGACGGTGGGCAAAAATGGGGCGCATTCGCTGGCGGTGTTCAGCAAGGTGGTTCAGGTCAACCTGATCGGCACCTTCAACATGATCCGCCTGGCCGCGCAAGCGATGTCGGGCAATGAGGCGCTGGCCTCTGGAGAGCGCGGGGTGATTGTCAACACCGCCTCCGTGGCCGCTTATGACGGTCAGATCGGCCAAGCCGCCTACAGCGCCTCCAAGGCTGGTGTGGTGGGGATGACGCTGCCGATTGCGCGCGACCTCTCGCGCAATGGCATCCGTGTGATGACCATCGCGCCGGGCATCTTTGCCACGCCGATGGTGGCCGGGATGCCCCCAGACGTGCAGGCCTCGCTGGCCGCCTCTGTGCCCTTCCCGGCCCGGCTCGGTCAGCCCGCTGACTACGCCAAACTGGTTCGCCAGATCATCGAAAACGAAATGCTCAACGGCGAGGTGATCCGAATCGATGGTGCCATCCGCATGGCGCCCCGCTGAACGCGGGTCAAACCACAATGGGCATCCGTGTGCGCATGCGGCCTGATGAGTGTCTGGCCCCCGGCGCGCTGCCTACAATGGCCAAACCCCTCAAGTCATGGCCATCCCTACCCCATTCCTCCAGGAGTTGCTCGCACGCGCCGATATCGTCGACATCGTCGGCCGCCACGTGCAGCTGAAAAAGGGCGGGGCTAATTTTTCAGGCTTGTGCCCTTTCCACACCGAAAAATCGCCCTCCTTCACCGTCAGTCCTTCCAAGCAGTTCTACCACTGCTTTGGCTGTGGCAAGAACGGCAATGCCATCGGATTCCTGATGGAGCACCTGGGCATGAACTTCCGGGAAGCCGTCAAAGACCTGGCTCAGCAGTGCGGGCTGCAAGTGCCGGAGGAGGACATATCGCCGGCCGAAAGAGCCCGGCAGGCGCAGGCCCGAGAACAGCAAGCGGGCCTGAGTGATCTGTTGGAAAAGGCCGCGCAGGCCTACGCCCGCCAACTCAAAGAGTCGCCCCAGGCCATTGAATACCTCAAGAAGCGTGGTCTTTCGGGCCAGATCGCCAAGCAGTTTGGTCTGGGCTACGCACCAGCGGGCTGGCGCTTTCTCGCCAGCGTGTTTCCAGACTATGCCGACGTCGCCCTGGTCGAAAGCGGGTTGGTGATTGCCGCCGAGGATCAGTCCAACGACCAGGGCAAGCGCTACGACCGATTCCGCGACCGGGTGATGTTCCCCATTCGCAACATCAAGGGTCAGTGCATCGGATTGGGCGGTCGGGTCCTGGGTGACGAGAAGCCCAAATACCTCAACTCTCCGGAGACGCCTGTCTTCAGCAAGGGGCGCGAACTCTACGGCCTGTTCGAAGCGCGCTCGGCCTTGCGCGAACACGGTTACGCCCTCGTCACCGAGGGCTATATGGATGTGGTGGCCTTGGCGCAACTGGGATTTGCCAACGCGGTGGCCACTCTGGGGACAGCCTGCACCGCCGAGCATGTGCAAAAGCTATTGCGCTTCACCGATGCCGTGGTGTTCAGCTTTGACGGGGATGCGGCCGGCCGACGGGCAGCGCGTAAGGCACTGGATGCAGCCCTGCCCTGGGCCACTGACACCCGATCCATCAAGTTTCTGTTTCTGCCGGCCGAACACGACCCCGACAGCTTCATCCGGGAAAAAGGTCGCCAAGCGTTCGCAAACGAAGTCCAAAAAGCGCTGCCGCTGAGCCGCTTTTTGGTCGAGGCGGCCAGCCAGGACTGCGACGTGGACACAGCGGAGGGCAGGGCCCGCATGGCCAGTCAGGCACGCGACCTGTGGGCCGCCCTGCCGGAGGGAGCGCTCAAACAACAGCTGCTGGCCGAGCTGGCCGATCGGGTCCACATCGACAGCCGGGAACTGCTCCAGGTCTGGCAGCCCTCTCGCGCCCGCTCTGGCAAACGGTCAGGGGCCGGACCGAGGCATGAGCCGGCCTCCGCCCCCACGGCCGGCGACGAGGCCTCCTGGCGGTCAGAACCCGGGCCAAGGGACCCCGGACGTCCGGGCTCTACTTTACCGCCAGCTCGTCGACTGCCCGGGCGAATTGCCCCGGCCAGTCGAGAGGATCGTGTTCTGCGCCTGCTGCTGACCGAGCCGGGTTGCTGGGACCGGCTGAGCGATGAGCAGCATGCCCTGCTGTGTGCGCTACCGGCGCCCCACGGCCCCTTGTTTTCCTGGCTGGAGTCGCAAATCCACGAGCATGGCACGCAGCCATGGGCGGCCCTGCGGGAAGGCCTGCGTGCCCACCCCCAGGAAAGCTATGCGATCAACCAACTGGCGCAGATACCCCCGGGCATTGAGCCGAGTTGGGAGGAAACCCAACCGCTGTTTGATGAGCTCATGAGGCGGGCTCGGCAGCAGGAAATGGACGAATTGGCGCGCCGGGCCGCCACTGACCCGCAAGCCATGGCCCGATTCCGGGAACTCGCCGCAGCCAGACGTTCCCCTTGAAGGCCCAACGACAAGACAGATCGCCGTCACAACCAACCGGCACGAAAACGGTCTATCCCTGAGCACCTCTGACCCCAGAGCCCCGCGCGGAGGGGCCCGCTCGAACCGGGCGGGTACGACCGTCTGGGGCTCACAGCCCCTCGGCGAGATCGTCGCTTGGTATAATCCAGCGGTTTTTCAGGCAAGCGCGACAGCAGCACCTCCGGCACCGGCTCCCCTGGCCCCAGGGTCCTCTTGGAATCGAGAGCCACTTCCTCCGCAAGGACTGCACCCCAAATGTTCGCCCACACCCTTGCCTCGAGGCCTGCCAGAACCAGGGGTCGCTCCATTGAAGCGCCGACGGGTTCGAGGTAGGCCCTGCTCTCCTTCCGGTTCGATTGCACCCTCGCTTGCCGGGGTCGAAATCCTGCCGCAATTTGAACACTGCTTTTTTGAATCAGGGATCCTCCATGCCGACCGCCAAACCTGCAAAAGCCGCTGCCCAGGGCAGCACCAAAACCAAGCCCGCTGCGGGCAAGAGCGCACCCACCAAGAAGGCACCTGCCAAACCCGCGGCCAAGAGTCCGGTGAAGCCGGCGGCCAAGACAAGCGCCAAACCGGCGGCCAAACCGGCGGCCAAACCGGTCGTCAAGTCGGCCGCCAAGCCCGCAGCAAAGGCTTCGCCCAAAGCTGCGCCCAAATCCACGGCCAAGCCGGTGGCCAAGAGCAGCGGCAAAACCGCAGCCCCGGCCCGCAACGCACAGGCGTCCAAGCCGGCCGCACCGAGCCCCAAACCGGCCCAGAGTGCTGCCGGAAAGTCGGCCGCCAAGAAGCTGGCCGAACTCAAACCGGCCAAGTCAGCCCCGGCGGTACCGGCCAAGAAGACAGCACCGGCCGGGCGACCAGCCGCCGAGGTCGGTGCCGACAAGCGTGGACGCAAAGGCAAGGAAGCGGCCAAGGCCGCGGTCGAGGAGGATCTCTCGGACATTGAAGCCGAATTCGCCGAGGAGCCGGCTGCTGAATCAGCCGAAAAGGCCAAGCCTCTTCGCATGAAGATCAGCAAGGCCAAGGAGCGGGCCCTGATGAAGGAGTTCGGCCTGGATGAGGCCATCCTCTCCGAAGAGGACATGCTCAAGCGTCGTCAGCGCCTGAAAACCCTGATCAAGCTGGGCAAGACCCGCGGCTACCTCACGCATGGCGAAATTTCCGACCACCTGCCCGACAAGCTGGTCGATGCCGAAACCCTGGAAGTCGTGGTCAACATGCTCAACGACATGGGTGTGGCGGTCTACGAGCAGGCGCCAGACGCCGAAACCCTGCTGCTCAACAACACCGGACCGACCGTGGCCACCGAAGAAGAGGCGGAAGAAGAAGCCGAAGCTGCCCTTTCCACCGTGGACAGCGAATTCGGCCGCACCACCGACCCCGTGCGCATGTACATGCGCGAGATGGGTACGGTTGAACTGCTGACTCGCGAGGGTGAGATCGAAATTGCCAAGCGCATCGAAGGCGGCCTGCAACGCATGATGGAAGCCATCTCCGAGAGCCCGGCCACGATTGCCGAAATCCTGAAGATGGCCGAGGAAATCCGAGAGGACAAGATCGTCATTTCCAATGTGGTGGACGGCTTTAGTGACCCGAACGAAGCCGACGACTATGTGGCCGAGGAAGACTTCGACGAATTCGACGATGAGGATGACGACGATGGCAAGGGTGGCTCCAAGGCCCTGACCAAGAAGCTCGAGGAGATGAAGAAGGAAGCGCTGGTGCGCTTCGACCGCATCTCCGGCCACTTCGACACGGTGCGCCGCATCTACAGCAAGGAAGGCTATGGCAGCCCGGCCTATCAGAAAGGTCAGCGAGCGCTCAGCGAAGAGCTGATGACGGTGCGCTTTACCGCCAAGACCATTGAGCGCCTGTGCGACATGCTGCGCGAACAGGTCAACACCGTACGCAAGGTCGAACGGGAACTGCGCCGCATCATCGTCGACAAATGCGGTATGCCGCAGGAAATCTTCATCAAGGAATTCCCGCCCAACCTGCTCAACCCGAAGTGGGTGGAAAAGCAGGCTTCGGCCGGCAAGCCCTGGTCGGCCGTTCTGGGCCGCAACATTCCAGCCGTACAAGAGCTGCAGGCCAAGCTCGCGCAATTGCAAGCCAGTGTGGTGGTGCCGCTTGACCAGCTCAAGGACATCAACAAGCGCATGAATGAGGGCGAGCGCTCTTCGCGCGATGCCAAGAAGGAAATGATCGAGGCCAACTTGCGCCTGGTGATCTCGATTGCCAAGAAGTACACCAACCGTGGCCTGCAATTTCTCGATCTGATCCAGGAAGGCAACATCGGCCTGATGAAGGCGGTCGACAAATTCGAATACCGCCGCGGCTACAAGTTCTCCACCTACGCCACCTGGTGGATCCGGCAGGCGATTACCCGATCGATCGCCGATCAGGCACGCACCATTCGAATCCCGGTGCACATGATCGAGACCATCAACAAGATGAACCGGCTCTCGCGCCAGCACTTGCAGGAGTTTGGCTTCGAGCCCGATGCCGGCATCCTGGCAGCCAAGATGGAGATTCCGGAAGACAAGATCCGCAAGATCATGAAGATCGCCAAGGAGCCGATCTCGATGGAAACCCCCATCGGGGATGACGACGACAGCCACCTGGGCGACTTCATCGAGGACAGCACCAACACCGCGCCCCTGGATGCCGCCATGCAGGCCGGCCTGCGCGATGTGGTCAAGGACATCCTTGACAGCCTCACTCCGCGGGAGGCCAAAGTGCTGCGTATGCGCTTTGGCATCGAGATGTCGACCGACCACACGCTTGAGGAGGTGGGCAAACAGTTTGATGTGACCCGGGAGCGCATTCGCCAGATTGAGGCCAAGGCCTTGCGCAAACTCAAGCACCCCAGTCGATCAGACAAGCTGCGAAGCTTTATCGACTCGATCTGAACCCCTCGCCTGAACCAGGCGTCAAAAGCCGGGCTACGCCCGGCTTTTTTATTTCCACTTCGGGCAAACCCTTATTTGAAAGGCCCTTTGAGTGCTTCAAGTAGTTATCTTTGATAACTATACTGCCGGTGAACCCCTGACCTATTCCATGCCGCACGCAGACCTCCGAATGACTTTGACCGGCGAGCAGCAGCAGCTGGCCGTGGTCACGCTGACCCGCCCCCTCAAGCGCAACGCACTCAACGACGCACTGATCCTGGCCATCCGGGATCAATTCGATAACTGGCCCACCAGCGTCCGCGCAGCGGTGATCCACGGCGAGGGTGAGCACTTCTGCGCAGGGCTGGACCTGTCCGAGTTGCAGGAGCGCGATGCCGGGGAGGGGATTGCGCATTCGCGCATGTGGCACCAGGCGCTCGAACGGCTGCAGTACGGGACGGTGCCCGTGGTGGCCGCCCTGCATGGAGCTGTGGTGGGGGGCGGGCTGGAACTGGCCAGCGCCTGCCACATCCGGGTGGCCGATGAAAGCACCTTCTACGCCTTGCCCGAAGGGACCCGCGGCATCTTCGTCGGCGGGGGCGGTTCGGTGCGCATTCCCAAACTGATTGGCGTGGCGCGGATGACGGACATGATGCTCACCGGCCGGGTCTACAACGCCCAGGACGGCGAGCGTCTGGGCTTTGCGCAGTACCTGGTTCCGAAAGGACAGGCCCTGGAAAAAGCGATTGCCCTGGCCACTGCGATTGCAAGCAACGCCCCACTGACCAATTACGCGCTGATGCACGCCCTGCCCCGTATCGCCGAGCAGGCGGCAGACCATGGCTACCTGACTGAAGCCCTGATCTCATCGATCGCCCAAGCCGATCCGCAAGCCAAGGCGCGTGTGCGTGCCTTCTTGGCGGGCAAGGCGGCCAAGGTCAAGAAAGCCGATTGAGCTGCGCTGGAATCGCTTCATGACCGCCCCCAAATTCCGCCCTCTCCGATTCGGTGTCACGCGTATCGAGTGGCGGGAAGGCTCGGGAGGCACCCGCTACCTGCGGGCCGATCAGGACCTGCAGTCTTTCCCCGACCGGCTCAGCGACAGGCTCGCGCATTGGGCGGCCATCCAGCCAGAGAAAACTTTCATGGCCCGACGTGTCAAAGCCGACGACGGTCGGCTGGGGCCTTGGCGTCACCTGAGCTACGGTCAAGCGTGGCAGAGCGCACGCAGCATCGCTCAGGGTCTGATCGATCGCGGCTTGAACGTCGACCGGCCGGTCGCCATCCTCAGCGAGAACAGCCTAGAACACGCCCTGCTGGCCCTGGGCTGCATGGTCGCCGGCATCCCCTTCACACCCGTCTCCCCGCCCTACAGCCTGGTCAGCGTGGATTACGACAAGCTCCGGCATGTGCTGCGCACCGTCACGCCGGGCCTGCTCTTCGCGCAGGATGCGCGCTACGCCCAGGCGATAGCCGCTGCTGCCAGCCATGACGTGGATATCGTCATGGTCGAAGGCAGCGTGCCGGGACGCACGTGTCTGAGTTTTGAGAGTCTCTGCTCCACGCCGATCACCGAGGCCGTTGACCGAGCTCGCGCCGCGACCGGGCCCGATACGATCGTCAAATTTCTCTTCACCAGTGGCTCGACCAAGTTGCCCAAGGCGGTCATCAACACCAACCGCATGTGGTGTGCCAATCAGCAGCAGATGAGTCAGTCGATGCCAGTGCTGACCGAGCGCGAATTGGTGCTGGTCGATTGGCTGCCCTGGAATCACACCTTCGGGGGCAACCATAACTTTGGCATGGTGGTGTTTCATGGCGGCACGCTCTACATCGACGATGGCAAGCCCACACCGGCCCTGATGCACGAGACGCTGCGCAATCTGCGGGAAATCTCGCCCACGGTGTACTTCAATGTGCCGACCGGCTTTGAGGCGATTGCTCAGGCCATGAAAACCGATGACTTGCTGCGCAGGACGCTTCTGGCCCGTGTGCAGATGTTCTTCTATGCGGGAGCGGCCCTGGCTCAACCGATCTGGGACAGCCTGTATGAAAGCGAGGAACGGGAGATCGGCGAGCGCATCGTGATGGGCACCGGTCTGGGCATGACCGAGTCGAGTCCCTTCGGGATTTTTGTCACCAACCCCCATGTGCGTGCAGGCGACCTGGGAGTTCCCACGCCAGGCCTTGAACTCAAACTGGTGCCGGTAGACGGCAAGACCGAGGTGCGCTATCGAGGTCCGAACATCACGCCCGGCTACTGGCGCGCCCCCCAGGAGACGACCGAAGCCTTCGATGAGGAAGGTTTTTTCAAGACTGGGGATGCGGTGCTATGGATCGACGAAAGCAATCCCCACCTCGGCCTGAAGTTCGATGGGCGTATTGCTGAAGACTTCAAACTGGCCACCGGAACCTTCGTCAGCGTGGGGCCCCTGCGAGCCCTCATCATTGCCGCCGGCGCCCCCTACGTCCAAGATGTGGTGATCACGGGCCTGAACCTCAAGGAAGTGGGCGCAATGGTATTTCCCACGCCGGCCGTACGAGGCCTCAGCGGCTTGCCCGCTGAGGCCTCGCTCCGCGAGGTCTTGACCAGCCAACCGGTCCTGGCCCACTTTCAGGAGATCGTCAATCGTCTGGCCCAGACCGCAACTGGCAGCGCCAACCGGGTCGCCAGAGTCTGTTTATTGGCCGATCCGCCGACGCTCGACAAGGGCGAAATCACCGACAAAGGCTCCATCAACCAGCGCTCGGTGCTGCATCACCGGGCGGCCCTCGTGACGGCGCTTCACGACGATACGCTGGATCACATCCTCAAGCCGCAGACCTGAGACGCAAAAGGAATGACATGGCCGCCCAAGGTTTTTTCAACGCCTTCGATGACATCTGGATGCATGAAGGGGTGCGCACCCCGATGGTCGACTATTGCGGCGCCTTGGGCCACATCTCGCCCACCGATCTGGGCATCAAGGCAGCGCGCGAAGCGCTCAAGCGCGCCGGCGTGGCCGCCACCGATATCGGTTCGGTCATTGCCGGCAATATGGCACCGGGCGACTTCGACCAATTTGTATTGCCGCGTCATATTGGCCTGTACGCCGGCGTACCGCAACAAGTCCCTGCGCTGATGGCCCAACGCATCTGCGGTACGGGCTTTGAACTCTTCCGGCAGGCCGGTGAGCAGATCGAGGCGGGGGTCTGCGACGCAGCCCTGGTGGTTGGCACCGAGAGCATGACGCGCAATCCGATCGCCGCCTTCGATCATCGCAGTGGCTTCAAACTCGGCGCGCCAGTGGGCTTCAAGGACTTCATGTGGGAAGCGCTCAAGGACCCGGCTGCCGGGATCAACATGATCCAGACGGCCGAGAATCTGGCGCGCCAATATCAGATCAGCCGGCAGGAGGTTGACCAGTTCGCCTCGGACTCCTTTGCCAAGGCGGTGGCGGCACAACAAAACGGCTTTCATGCTGGGGAGATCGTGCCCGTCATTAGCGAGACCTTCGAACTGGAAGGCTACAAACCTCGCGGCATCAAGCTACAAGGCAAACTTGACGAGGTGGTCTCCGACACCCACCCGCGCCTGTCGCCGATTGAAGTGCTGGCCAAGCTCAAGCCCGTGTATGAGGGCGGGGTACAGACCGGCGGCAACAGCTCGGCACTGGTCGATGCAGCTGCAGCCTGTGTGGTCAGCTCCGGAGCCTATGCCCGGGCAGCCGGCAAGACACCGCTGGCGCGGGTGAAGGCTGCCGCGGTCGTGGGCGTGCCGCCCGAAATCATGGGGATTGGCCCGGCGCCCGCGATCGGCTTGCTGCTCGAGCGCAGCGGCCTCAAGCTTGAGCAGATCGGTCGCTTTGAAATCAATGAAGCGCAGGGCGCGCAAACTCTGGCGGTCAGCCGGGCGCTTGGTTTGGACCTGAGCAAGCTCAACGTCAATGGCGGGGCGATCGCCCTGGGCCATCCGCTGGCCTGCACCGGGGTACGCCTGACCCTGACCCTGGCGCGTGAACTGCGTCGTGCATCCCTGCGATGGGGGATTGCCAGCGCCTGCGTCGGAGGCGGTCAGGGTATTGCGCTGCTGATTGAAAACCCGCTGGCCAAGGCCTGAGTCCCGGCAAGTCCTGTAAACCACCGCGGCGGGGCACAAACAAGGAAAGGAAGTGATCGATGAAGATTGAAGCCATGGCAGCCCTGGTCACGGGTGGCGGGTCAGGCCTGGGCGAGGCTACAGCCCGCGAGCTGGCCCGACTCGGTGCGCGGGTTGCGGTGCTTGACCTGAACCTGGAGCAAGCCGAGCGGGTGGCCCGAGACATCGGCGGCATCGCGGTGCACTGCGATGTCAGTGACGAACAAAGCATGGCCCGGGCCATGGAGACCGCCGCCGCAGCACACGGACCAGCCCGAATCCTGATGCAGATTGCCGGCATCGGTACGGCCAAGCGAGTGATCGGCAAGGACGGTCGTGCCGCCCCACTGGCCGATTTTGCCCGGGTCATCCAAGTTAACTTAATCGGCACCTACAACGCCGCCCGGCTGTTTGCCGCCGCCTGCGCCCAACTCGAGCCCCTGGCCGACGGTTGCCGCGGCGTGATGGTACTGACTGCATCGGTGGCCGCCTACGACGGTCAGGTGGGTCAACAAGCCTACAGTGCCTCCAAGGCTGGGGTGGTGGGCATGACGCTGCCGATGGCGCGCGATCTGGCCCAGCACGGCATCCGCGTGTGCACCATCGCCCCTGGCCTGTTTGCAACCCCCCTGATGCGCACCCTGCCCGAGCCGGTGCAAGCCTCACTGGCGGCCAGCATCCCCTTTCCACAGCGCCTGGGCAAGCCCGAAGAATTCGCGGAGCTGGCCGCTCATATCGTTCGCAACGACCACCTCAACGGTGAGACCATACGTCTCGACGGCGCTCTGCGCATGGCCCCCCGTTAAACGAAGGACCGCTATGAGCAAGACCGTGGTTTACGAGGTGGATGTGCTGTTCGGCGACTGCGACCCGGCCGGCATCGTGTTCTTTCCCAATTTCTCCAAATGGATGGACGCCTCTTCACTGAACTTCTTTCTTCAGTCTGGCGTGCCACCCTGGCGGGAGCTGGTCAAGACACGCGGCATCATCGGCACCCCGCTGCTGGAGATTCACACCCGATTCATCCGTCCAGCCACCTATGGGGAACGGCTGCAGGTCCACACCAGCGTTCAAGAGTGGCGAGAGAAGGTATTCGTGCACAAGCATGTGGTGCAGCGCGGTGAGACGGTGCTGTGCGAGGGCACTGAGATCCGGGCCTTTTGCATCCGCCATCCCGACGACCCCGGACGCATCAAGGCCATCGCCGTGCCCGAGGACATCAAGGCCCAATGTCTATAAACGACCGCATTTCAACCCCCATTCGTCACCACAAGGAGAGCCCCATGACGCAACGACGTGCCTTCATACAAGCGACCGCAGCCAGCGCCCTCTTGGGCTGCACAGCTATTCGCCAAGCCCTCGCCCAAGCCAATCTGCCCATCGAGCAGATCCGGGTTCTCTACGGCTTTCCGCCCGGCAGTGCGGGGGACATTTGCGCCCGCCGCGTGGCTGAAAAATTTGCAGGCACGCCCTACAGCCGTAACCAGGGAGTGGTCGACAGCCGGCCCGGCGCGGGCGGACAGATCGCCCTGAACGTGCTGAAAACCGCACCCGCAGACGGCTCCGTGCTGGCAATGACGCCCTTCTCGGCCATCTCGCTGTATCCGCACATCTTCCGCAACCTGCAATACAAGCCCTTCGAGGACTTTACGCCCGTAGGCACCAGCTCCATGATCCATCATGGCTTTGCCGTGGGTCCGATGGTGCCCGACAGTGTGAAGACTGTGCGTGACTTCATCGCCTGGGCCAAGGCCAATCCGGCCCAGGCGAGCTACGGCTCGCCGGCAGCCGGCTCGACGCCGCACTTCATCGGTGCCCTTCTGGGGCTGAACAACAATTTTGATTTCCGCCACGTGCCGTACCGCGGCTCTGTGCCGGGCGTCACCGATGTGGTCGGCGGTCAGATCGCCTGCATGTTCACCCCGCACGGCGACTTCATCGCCAATCACAAAGCCGGCAAGATGCGCATCATCGCCACCTCGGGCCGCAACCGCTCGCCCTTCGTTCCGGAAGTGGCCACCTTTGCCGAGCAGGGCTTTCCGGAACTGACGGTCGAGGAATGGTTCGGCTTTTACGCGCCGGCCCGCACGCCCGCAACCGTGACCCAGGCCGCCAACGCAGCCATCAATGCCGCCCTGCGAGACAAAAGCGTGCAGGATGCCTTCACAGTGGTCGGCCTGATTCCCTTCGGTGGCACCATCGCTGACCAGCAGCGCAGCGCTCAGGTCGAGTTTGAGCGCTGGGGTCCGCTGATCAAGCGGATCGGATTTACCGTCGATTCCTGATTCGAGGTACACCCGGCGCTTGGCCCTGGCCCGCTCTAGGGCTTTGCTGCTGGCGCCCTACCCCCCACGTTCACCGTCCTGCCCATGCTTGCCTACCGACCCGATGCCCGCGAGGCTCTTTTTTTGCTGAACCGGGCGATGGGGGCCCAAGAGCTGCTGAACAAACTGCCGCCATTCTCAGAAGTCGACCAGGACCTGATGCAGCAGGTGCTCATGGAAGCCTCGAGGTTTGTCGGAGAGGTCATCGCACCACTGCAGACGGTCGGTGACCGCATTGGCGCGCAATGGGCAGACGGCCAGGTCACCCTGCCTGCAGGCTTTCGGCAGGCCTATCAGGCTTTCTGGCAAGCCGGATGGCCAGCGCTCTCGGCAGACCCGCAAGACGGCGGCCAGGGCCTGCCCAGCGTGCTCGAGGCGATCCTCTACGAGTGGCTGAGCGCGGCCAACCACGGTTGGACGATGGCGCCCGGCCTGCTGCACGGCGCCTATGAATGCATCAAGCACCATGCCAGTGAGCCGCTCAAACAGCAGTATCTGGAAAAACTGGCCACCGGCCAATGGTTGGCCACCATGTGCTTGACCGAACCGCAGGCGGGATCTGATCTGGGCTTGGTCAGCACCCGGGCCCTGCCACTGCCCGATGGCCGCTATGCGCTCAGCGGCAGCAAGATTTTCATTTCGGGCGGCGATCACGACCTGAGCGAAAACATCGTGCATTTGGTACTGGCGCGACTGCCCGATTCGCCCCCTGGCCCCAAGGGCCTGTCACTGTTTCTGGTGCCCAAGTTCTACCCCGATGGCAGCCGCAGCCGGGTGTATTGCGACCGCATCGAAGAAAAAATGGGGCTGCACGGCAGCCCGACCTGCGCGATGCGCTTCGATCAAGCGATCGGCGATCGGGTGGGAGAGCCCGGCAGAGGCCTGGCTGCCATGTTCGTCATGATGAATGCAGCGAGATTGCATGTGGCCCTGCAGGGCATCGGACTGCTCGATGCCGCCTGGCAGAAGGCCAAAGCCTATGCCGAGGAGCGGCGACAGATGCGCTCGCCCGGAAGCAGCCGGCCACCCGGTCAGGCCGATCTGATTGCCACGCATCCGGCCATCAGCCGTATTCTTGACAGCCAGCGCGCCTGGATCGATGGCGGCCGACTGCTGGCCTATCGCACCGCCCTGGAGCTTGACCGGGCCAAGCACCACCCTGACCCGCAGCGCCGCCAATTCGCGCAGCACTGGTGCAGTCTGGTCACGCCCGTCCTGAAGGCGGCCTGGACCGAACAGGGCTTTACCGGGGCCAGTGCCTGCTTGCAAGTCTTTGGAGGCCACGGGTATGTGCGGGAATGGGGTATCGAACAGATCGTCCGAGATGCCCGGGTGACCCTGATTTATGAAGGGACCAACGAAGTGCAGGCCATCGACCTGCTGCTGCGCAAGGTGCTCAGCGACCAAGGGCAGGCTCTGGGACAGGTGCTCGATCAATTGACGCGCGAGCAGGCTGGCGCTGTGCTGCAAGAGCGCTGCGAACGGCTGCGGCAAATCAGCACGCGTCTGGCCCACACCCACGACGCAGCCCTGCCCTATGCGGTGGCCGACGACTACCTGCGCGCCGTGGCTCTTCTTCTGCTGCAATGGGCCTGGGATGTCCTGGGCGAGGATCCCGCAAGCCCGAACCCGCGATGGCGGGAACCCGCCCGCGCCCTGAAGCTGCACATCCTGCCCGAATTTGAGATGCGGATCACGGCCATCGAACTGCAACTGGCCGAAGCAGCGACCGCGGCGGTAACGGCCTGAAAAATCCTTGATGAAAAGACCTACGGTCCAGGGCAGTCCCCGCCCTCGGCGGGCGAGCCAGCAGCCAACCCGCAGCACCGGCAATGAACCCCGCGAGCCGCTGGACACCCGCTTTCTGGAAAGCCTGATCGGCTACAACGCCCGACGCGCCGCCCTGACGGTCATTGGTGTCTTTCTGGAGCGAATGGCGCCTTATGGGCTTCGGCCGGTCGAGTTCTCCACCCTGTCCCTGATCCACCACAACCCTGGGGTCACCGCCCGGCAGCTCTGCCAAAGCCTGGGGGTACAGCCTCCCAACATGGTGGGCACTCTCAACACCTTTGAAAAACGCGGCCTGCTCGAGCGTCGCCCCCACCCCAAAGACGGACGGGCTCAGGGCTTGCACCTGACCGCGCGCGGGCTCGATCTGATGCGGGAGGTCGAGCCCAAGGTCGCCCAGTTTGAGGTGGAGGCTTCACATCGGCTCAGCGCCAGCGAGCGCGAGCAATTGATGACCCTGCTGCAGAAAATCTATCTCTGAACCCACGGCAGAGATCTGCCTTTGCGGGCGCTTGAAATGCCGGGCCTAGGCCCCATATCTCGGGCATCGCGTCGCGAGATAACCTTCCAGCAGCATGTCAGAAACCGAAAAAGATCAATCAAATCAAGGGCCTGAACCTCTAGTTACCGACTCTGGGGCGCAACAGCCGGCACCTCCGGGTCCAGCCGAGGCAAACTGGACCGAACTGCAGGCTGAATTGGCCACCCTCAAAGCCAAAAACGGCGAGATGGCCGACAGCTACTTGCGCGCCAAGGCAGAGGCCGAGAACGCCCGCCGCAGGGCCGAGGAGGAAATCGCGAAGGCCCGGAAATTTGCCGTGGAAAGCTTTGCCGAGAGCATGCTGGCCGTCGCCGACAGCCTCGAGGCGGGTCTGCAAATCAAGGACGCCAGCGCAGAGCAGATCCGAAAAGGCACCGAGGCCACGCTGGCGCAGCTCAAGAGCGCTCTGGAGCGCCACAAGGTCTTGGAAATTGCGCCGCCGGCTGGCACCCGATTCGACCCGCATCAGCATCAGGCCATCAGCATGGTTCCCGCCGAGCAGGAGCCCAATACCGTGGTCACGGTACTGCAAAAGGGCTACCTGATCGCCGACCGGGTGCTCAGGCCGGCACTGGTGACCGTGGCGGCACCGAAGTGAGGCGGCCGCACGGAAGCCCTTGAAGTTTCATCACTTATCCACACATTCCTCACAAGATCATCCACACGGCCGCACGGCCGTAAACGGAAACCCAACCCTCGCTTCGGAGCATATTCATCATGGGAAAAATCATCGGTATCGACCTGGGCACCACCAACAGTTGCGTGGCCATCATGGAAGGCAACAACACCAAGGTCATTGAAAACGCAGAAGGCGCGCGCACCACGCCCTCCATCATTGCCTACCAGGAAGACGGTGAAATTCTGGTCGGCGCCTCGGCCAAGCGCCAGGCCGTGACCAATCCCAAAAACACGCTCTACGCGGTCAAGCGTCTGATCGGACGCAAGTTCACCGAGAAAGAGGTGCAAAAGGACATCGATCTGATGCCCTACACCATCACCAAGGCGGACAACGGCGATGCCTGGGTTGAGGTCCGGGGCCAGAAGCTGGCGCCGCCGCAAATCAGCGCCGAGGTGCTGCGCAAGATGAAGAAGACCGCCGAAGACTATCTCGGCGAGGCCGTCACCGAAGCGGTGATCACCGTACCGGCCTACTTCAACGATGCCCAGCGTCAGGCCACCAAAGATGCCGGTCGCATTGCTGGCCTGGATGTCAAGCGAATCATCAACGAGCCTACCGCCGCCGCCTTGGCCTTCGGGCTGGACAAGCAGTCCAAGGGCGACCGCAAGATTGCCGTCTACGACCTCGGCGGAGGCACTTTTGATGTGTCCATCATCGAGATCGCAGACGTCGACGGCGAAAAGCAGTTTGAGGTGCTCTCCACCAACGGCGACACCTTTCTCGGGGGCGAGGACTTCGACCAGCGCATCATCGATTTCATCATCGGCGAATTCAAGAAAGACCAGGGCGTAGACCTGTCCAAAGATGTGCTGGCCCTGCAGCGCCTGAAGGAAGCCGCTGAAAAGGCCAAGATCGAGCTCTCGTCCTCGGCGGCCACAGACATCAACCTGCCCTATATCACCGCGGATGCCAGTGGCCCCAAGCACCTGAACATCAAGATGACCCGGGCCAAGCTTGAAAGCCTGGTGGACGAACTGATCGAGCGCACCATCGAGCCCTGCCGTGTGGCCATCAAGGACGCAGGCGTGAGCGTCAAAGACATCCATGACGTCATCTTGGTCGGTGGCATGACCCGCATGCCCAAGGTGCAGGAAAAGGTCAAAGAATTCTTCGGCCAGGAGCCGCGCAAGGACGTCAACCCCGATGAGGCTGTGGCGGTTGGCGCAGCCATCCAGGGTCAGGTGTTGTCGGGCGACCGCAC
>CAZATV010000024.1:0-32470 GCA_964488145.1 uncultured Polaromonas sp. | reverse complement strand
CCGCAGCCAAACCCGCAGCCAAACCCGCAGCCAAACCCGCAGCCAAACCCGCAGCCAAACCCGCAGCTAAGCCCGCAGCCAAACTCAGCCCCGAGCCGGTCTCGGCGCCGGCCCAGGCGACGGCTCCGCCGCTGATGCCTGGATCGGTGGTGACGGTGGCAGCATCCCCATCGAGTCGCAAGACCAAGGCTGCCGCCGCAGCGGCTGCAGCCCCCGCACCCATGGTTCCGACACATGCTCCAGATGCTGCCAAAGCCAGCTATGTGTCGGCCACTGAACGCGCCATCGCTCCGCCACCATCGGTGGCGGCCATACGCAAGGACCCTAAATTGGCCAATAACTGGAAGACCAAACGCCCCGAAGACCTGACTGACGACGAAGTCAAGTCCATGCCCGACAGCGAGTACATGAACGATGTGCAGTTGGCTTTTTTCCGCTTGAAATTACTCAAGCTCAAACAAGACATCCACAACAGCGCGGGCGAAACCACCGAGCACTTGCGCGAGGACACGGTGGTGGTCCCCGATCCGGCTGATCGTGCAACCATCGAGGAGGAGCATGCCCTGGAGCTGCGCACCCGCGATCGTGAGCGCAAGCTGCTCAAGAAGATCGAGCAGTCGATTGCGCGTATCGATGCGGGCGATTACGGCTATTGCGACGAGACCGGTGAGCCCATTGGGGTGGCCCGCTTGATCGCCCGGCCCACGGCCAGTTTGTCTCTAGAGGCGCAGCAGCGCCGAGAGCTCAAGCAGAAGATGTTTGGCGACTGAAGGTCGCTGGCCGACCCTCTGGCTGCGCGGGGCTCCTTCGGGAGCCCTGTTTTTTCCCGGTTTCGTGCCATCGGCCAGACCCTGCTCGCCGGTTCATCGCGGAACCGGCTCATAAAGCACTTTCATTGATATCGCTAAGTGCTTCATTCTGAATGGCTTTTAGATTCTTAAGGCTTGCCGAAATCCGCTCTAAGTGCTTGATTTCATTGAAAAATTTTTGTTCTGGGTCCCCTTGTGGTGTTTCGATTTCCTGATAAAGTGGTGAAAAGTGCATTTTTGTGGTGAAAGTTGCTTTTTTGGGGATTTCGGCGGTGTTTCAGGGTGCTTCGTCCATCGTTCTCGACAACAAGGGTCGCTTGGCGGTGCCCACGCGGCACCGTGATGTCTTGTTGGCCACGGCGGCCGGGCAACTGACCATCACCAAGCATCCCCATGGCTGCTTGATGCTCTTCCCGCGCAATGAATGGGAAAAGTTTCGCGATCGCATCGCGGCGCTTCCCATGCAGGCACAGTGGTGGAAGCGCATCTTTCTAGGCAACGCCATGGATGTGGAGATGGATGCCAGCGGTCGTGTGCTGATCTCTCCGGAACTGCGACAGGCCGCAGGCCTCTCGCGCGAATCGGTCCTGCTGGGCATGGGTGCCCACTTTGAGTTGTGGGATGCCGCTACTTATGCGGCGCAGGAGGCCGAGCAGATGAAGGGCCAGATGCCCGATGTCTTCAAGGACTTCTCTTTCTGAAGACCGCACGGTGACGCAAGCATGGGAACACCACACCGTTCTGCTCCCTCAAGCCGTAGAGGCTTTGCAGGTGCAGTCCGAGGGCCGCTACGTCGATGCCACCTTCGGCCGAGGTGGGCATTCGCGGCTTGTCTTGGAGGCCTTGGGGCCCAAGGGGCGTCTGCTGGCTTTCGACCGGGATCCGCAGGCGGTCGAAGTGGGCAGTCAATGGGCTGCTCGCGACCCGCGTTTTTCGATTCGCCACCAGAGCTTCTCGCACGTCAGCGATCTGGAGGCGGCCAGCGTGGATGGCTTGCTCATGGACCTGGGGGTCAGCTCTCCACAACTCGACGACCCCCTGCGGGGATTTTCCTTCCGGCACGACGGGCCCCTCGATATGCGCATGGACACCTCCCGCGGCCAGAGTGTGGCCTCTTGGCTGGAGCAGGCCAGTGTGCAGCAAATGGCCGAGGTGATTCGTGATTACGGCGAAGAACGGTTTGCTGGGCCGATTGCAAAGGCGATTGATCGCCGCCGGCGCGAGCACGGTCCCCTGGTCCGCACTGCCGAGCTGGCCCAGGTCGTGGCAGGCGCGGTCAAGACCCGTGAGCCGGGCAAAGACCCCGCCACAAGGACGTTTCAGGCTTTTCGGATTTTCATCAATGCCGAGCTTGAAGAGCTGCGGCAGGCGCTAGAGGCTTCTCTGAGAATTTTGAGACCGCGAGGTCGTTTGGTCGTGATCAGTTTTCACTCCCTCGAGGACCGTATCGTCAAGCAGTTCATGGCGCATCAGGCTCGCCAGGTCTATGACCGTCGCGTGCCCATGGCTGCTGCGCAGGCGGTGCGCCTGAAGTTGTGCGCTCGAGTGATGCCTTCGCAGGAAGAAATTGCTGCCAACCCGCGCGCGCGCAGTGCGGTGATGCGGGTGGCCGAGCGTACGGAGGTCGCCTGATGCGCCTGAACCTTCTTCTGGTGCTGGCGGTTCTGGCGCATGCGTTGTATCTGGTGCATGTGCAGTACGAGTCGCGCCGGCTGTACGTGGCACTTGAGCGTGCCGGCGCGCAGGCCCGCAAGCTCGAAATCGAACATGAAAGACTGCAGGCTGAAAAGCGGGCGCAGGCTACGCCCCTGCGGGTGGAGCGCTTAGCCAAGGAAAAGCTGCAGATGCGAACGGTGACGCCGGCGATTACGCAGTATGTGACCGAATCTCCAAGTGTTGCCGGGGGCCGGCCGTGAGCCGAAGCGTCAGCTATAGCGCCAGCCCCCTTCTGGCCAGCCGCACGCCGGTTTGGCGCAGCAAGTTTGTGGTGGCCTGCATTGCCGTTGGTTTTGCGGTACTGGCCGGACGCGCGGTTTACGTGCAGGTGCTCAACAATGATTTTTTCCAGAAGCAGGGCGAGGTGCGATTTGCCCGTACGCTGGAATTGCCGGCCAGCCGGGGGCGCATCATGGATCGCAATGGTCTGGTGCTGGCCTACAACGTGCCGGCGCCCAGCCTTTGGGCGATTCCTGAGGATGTTCAGGCGAGCCCGGCTCAGCTGGCTGAGTTGTCCCGCCTGCTAGAGATTTCACTGCCTGACCTGAAACAACGTCTGTTCAACGAAGACAAGACCTTCGTGTGGGTCAAGCGACAGGTGGATGAGGCCGTGGCCCGCAAGGTGGCCGAACTCGGTATCAAGGGCATTTATCAGCGCAGCGGCTATAAGCGCATGTATCCCGATGGGGAAGCGGCCGCCCATGTGGTGGGCTTTGCCAATGTGGAAAACCTGGGCCAGGAGGGTGTCGAGCTGGCCTTTGACAAGCAGCTGGCCGGTCAGGCGGGCTCGCGCCGCGTCATCAAGGACCGCTTCGGTCGGGTGGTTGAGGATGTCGGCGAGCAGACCCCACCGGTTGACGGACGGGACCTGCAACTGTCCATCGATTCGAAGGTGCAATTCTTTGCCTACCAGAAGTTGCGCGATGCGGTGCAGGAGCACAAGGCCAAAGCGGGCAGCGTAGTGGTACTCGATGCGCAGTCCGGCGAAGTGCTGGCCCTGGCCAACTATCCGAGTTACACACCCGATCGGCGGGTTCACCTCAGCGGCGAACAATTGCGCAATCGCGCCCTGACCGATACCTTCGAGCCGGGCTCGACCGTCAAGGCTTTTGCGGTTGCGGCGGCTCTGGATAAAGGGTTGGTTCGTGCCGATACCACTATCGAGACGGCGCCTGGCCGCATGATGCTCGGTGGGGTCACCATCAGCGATACCCATCCCAACGGGCTGCTCACTGTGGCGCAGGTCATCCAGAAGTCGAGCAACGTGGGCACGGTCAAGATGGCCATGCAGATGCAGCCCCGCGACATGTGGGAGTTCTACGCCAGGGCAGGCTTCGGGCAGAAGCCGCAGATTCCCTTTCCGGGTGCCGTCAGCGGCAAGCTCAGACCCTACAAAACCTGGCGTCCCATCGAGCAGGCCACCATGAGCTACGGCTACGGCCTGTCGGTTTCCTTGTTTCAGCTGGCGCACGCCTACACCGTTTTTGCGCGTGACGGTGAACTGGCTCCGGTCAGCCTGCTCAAGACCAGCGACCCTGGTGCCGGGATTCGTGTCTTCAGCGAGAAGAATGCGATTGCCATGCGCCAGATGCTGCAGCTGGCGACCCAGCCCGGCGGGACAGCCCAGAAGGCGCAGACCATCGGCTACTCAGTCGGCGGTAAGACCGGTACGGCACGCAAACAGGAGGGCAAGGGCTACTCGGACAAGAAATACCGGGGCTTCTTTGTCGGCTTGGCTCCGGTCGAAAAGCCGCGCATTGTGGTGGCGGTCATGATTGATGAGCCCAGCGCTGGCCGCTATTACGGGGGTGAGGTTGCTGCCCCGGTGTTTGCTGAAACTGTCCAGCAGACGCTGCGCATGATGGGGCTACCGCCGGACCTGAGCGTCAAGCCCCAGATCATCGCCAAGGCCGTGCAGGAGTCGTTTTGAGCACCGTCTTCCACACCCCCGCTCAGGCGCTTGAGTGGCTGCGCCGTCGCGGTGCCACCGGTCTGCACGCCGATAACCGGCGCTTGAGCGCTGGCGATGCATTCCTGGCTTGGCCCGGCGCTGCCTCAGACGGCCGGCGTTTCGTGCCGGCTGCCCTGGCCGCTGGCGCGTCAGCGTGTCTGATCGAGCATGCAGCCAGCGAGCAGACGGGGCTGGATCTACAAGACGAGCGAATTGCAAGCTATGTCGGCTTGAAGGCTGCGGCATCGGGTCTTGCCTCGGCGTTCTATGGCCATCCCAGCGCGCAACTGCAGGTCATGGCCGTTACCGGCACCAACGGTAAGACGTCCACTGCGTGGTGGTTGGCGCAGGCGCTGAAGGCCTCCGGCCGCCCTTGCGCGCTGGTGGGTACCCTGGGACTGGGCGAACCGGGCTACTTGCAATCGCATGGACTGACCACGCCGGACCCGGTGTTGTTGCAGCAGCACCTGAGGCAGTGGGTGGAGGCGGGGCGCCGCGCTTGCGCGATCGAGGCTTCCTCGATCGGTTTGGCCGAGTCCCGGCTGGAGGGCCTGCAGATCCACACCGCGCTCTTTACCAATTTCACGCAGGATCACCTGGACTACCACGGCACCATGCAAGCCTACTGGCAAGCCAAGGCGCGACTGTTTGATTGGCCCGGCCTGCGCGCGGCCGTGGTCAACATCGACGATCCCAAGGGAGCCGAACTGGCCGGGTACCTGGCGCCCCGAGCCGGCTTTGATCTGTGGACAGTGTCCATTGACGGACCGGCCCGTTTGCGGGCCCAGGATGTGCAATCGATCGATGACGGCATGTCCTTTGAGATTTTTGAGGGGCAGCAGTCCTGTTCGGTGAAGGTGCCAGCGGCGGGTCGTTACAACGTGAGCAACCTGCTGGGCGTCGTCGCCGGCTTATGCAGCCTGGGGCTGAGCCTCTCGGAGGCTGGGGCAGCCTGCGCCGACCTGAGCGCTGTCCCCGGTCGCATGGAATCCTTAGGAGGCTCGGGCGAGCCACTGGTGGTGGTGGACTACGCGCACACGCCGGATGCCCTGGAGCAGGTGCTGCGTGCCCTTAGGCCGGTGGCCGACAGCCGCGGTGGCCAGCTCTGGCTGGTGGTCGGGTGTGGGGGTGACCGGGATCGGCTCAAACGTCCGCTCATGGCAGCGGTCGGTGAGCGCCAGGCCGATCGTCTGGTGCTCACCAGCGACAACCCGCGCAGCGAATCGCCGCGCGCGATCCTCAAGGATATGGTGGCTGGTCTGAGGCATCCGGATCGGACGGTCCTTGAGGACGATCGTGCGCATGCCATTGCTCTGGCCGTCGGGCGGGCCGAGCTTGGCGATGTGGTTCTGGTGGCGGGCAAAGGCCATGAGGACTTTCAGGAAATCCAGGGACTGCGTCAGCCCTTTTCGGATCGTGAAGTGGCACGCCTGGCCTTGCTGGCGCGTCAGCCGGGCGCGCAGGAGGTGGCCGCATGATGACACTGACCCAGGCGGGCCAGTGGCTGCCCGACGCCCGTAGGGTGGGCGATGGTTCGGTGCGCATCGAGCGGGTGCACACCGACAGCCGCAGTCTGCGCGCGGGCGATTTGTTTGTGGCCCTGCGCGGTGATCGCTTCGATGGCCATGACTTTCTGCCGCAGGCTGCCGCTGCGGGTGCGGCGGCGGCTCTGGCCGAGCGGGGCCTGCTCGCCGCTGGTCTGCCGGGACTGGAGGTGGCAGACACTCGCCTGGCCCTGGGGCAGCTGGCTGCAGGCTGGCGATCGGTGTTCACCGGTCCCTTGATCGCGGTCACCGGCAGCAATGGCAAGACCACGGTCACCCAGATGATTGCGGCGATCTTGCGGGCCCATCTGGGCGAGCACAGCCTGGCCACGCAAGGCAATTTCAACAACGACATCGGGGTGCCTCTGACCTTGCTGCGCTTGCGGCCTGAGCATCGCATGGCTGTCGTGGAGCTCGGCATGAACCACCCGGGGGAGATCGCCCAGTTGGCACAGATGGCTCGCCCCACAGTGGCTCTGGTCAATAACGCGCAGCGCGAGCACCTTGAATTCATGGCTACGGTGGAGGCGGTAGCGCGCGAGAACGGGTCCGTGATCAGCAGCCTTGCGCCCGACGGTGTGGCGGTCTTCCCAGCCGATGACGATCACACGCCAATCTGGCGCCAAGCGGCGGGTATGCGCAGGACCCTGACCTTCAGTTTGACAGCCGCGGCCGATGTGCGGATCGAGAAGTTGCAGCCTCAGGCTACGGGTTGGCATGTGGTGGCTGCCACCCCGCAGGGAACCCTTGAATTTACCTTGCAGCAGGCGGGCCGGCACAACGTCAAGAATGCCCTGGCTGCCTGTGCCTGTGCCTTGGGCGCCGGCGTGCCCTTGACGGCCATTGCCAATGGGCTGTCTGCCTTTGAGCCGGTGCAGGGACGGTCGCGTTCCATGCGTCTGGTTTTGGCGGATCCGCCGCTGCGCAGCGTTGATCTGGTTGATGACAGTTACAACGCCAACCCGGACTCGGTCCGTGCCGCTGTCGAAGTCCTCGCGGATTTGCCCGGCCCGCATCTGCTGGTGCTTGGCGATATGGGTGAGGTGGGTGAGCACGGTCCGGAGTTTCACGCTGAGGTGGGCGCGCATGCCAAGGCTCTTGGGATCGAGCAATTTTGGTGCGTCGGTCCGCTGATGCGTCATGCAGCGCAGGCCTTTGCGGGGGCGCGCCACTTTGAGCGAGTGGACGATTTGGTCGCCGCCCTCCAGCCGCTGCCTTCGGCCCTCAACAGCGTGCTCGTCAAGGGATCGAGGTTCATGCGCATGGAGCGAGCGGTGCAGGCCATTGCAGCTCAATCTGAGGCGTACCCGAGGCAGGCAGAGAAGGAGCCGGCATGCTGATCTGGTTGGCGCAGTGGCTGCAGAGCCTTTCACCGGAGCTGGGCTTCTTCCGGGTGTTCCAGTATCTGACCTTCCGGGCGGTGATGGCCGCCATGACGGCCCTGGTGATCGGTTTGGTGGCCGGGCCTTGGGTGATTGCCCGCTTGACCTCCCTGAAAATCGGTCAGCCGGTGCGTGCCTATGGGGTGCAGACCCATCTGGCCAAGAGCGGTACGCCCACCATGGGCGGTGTGCTGGTGCTGCTGTCGATTGCCATTGCCACGCTGCTCTGGTTTGATTGGTCCAACCGCTTCGTCTGGATTGTGCTGATCGTGACCCTGGGCTTTGGCGCCATTGGTTGGGTCGATGACTGGCGTAAGGTGGTGCGCAAAGACCCCGAGGGTATGCGCTCACGCGAGAAGTATTTTTGGCAGTCGGTCATCGGTCTTGTGGCCGCGCTCTATCTGGTCTTCAGCATTTCCGAGAGCTCCAATGCCCGGGTGCTTGAGCTTTTTGTCAACTGGGTGCAGTCGGGATTTGATGTGGACCTGCCGCCCAAAGCCGGCTTGATGGTGCCCTTCTTCAAGGAAATCAGCTACCCGCTGGGTGTGTTCGGTTTTGTGATCCTGACTTATCTGGTGATAGTGGGGTCGAGCAATGCGGTCAATCTCACCGATGGGCTCGATGGGCTGGCCATCATGCCGGTGGTGATGGTGGGGTCGGCGCTGGGTGTGTTCGCTTATGTCACCGGCAGCGCGGTCTATTCGAAGTACCTGTTCCTGCCTCACATACCGGGCTCAGGTGAGCTCTTGATTTTCTGCGCTGCGATGGCTGGCGCGGGTCTGGCCTTTCTGTGGTTCAACGCGCATCCGGCGCAGGTCTTCATGGGCGACGTGGGCGCCTTGGCGCTTGGCGCTGCCCTGGGCACGATTGCCATCATCGTGAGACAAGAGATCGTCCTGGCCATCATGGGCGGCATTTTTGTGGTTGAGGCGCTGTCGGTGATGGCTCAGGTGACTTACTTCAAGTACACGAAGAGCAAGTACGGCCAGGGCCGACGCATTCTCAAGATGGCTCCCTTGCATCATCACTTCGAGAAAAGCGGCTGGACCGAGACGCAGGTGGTGGTGCGCTTTTGGATCATCACCATGCTGCTATGCCTGGTGGGCCTGTCGACCCTGAAATTGCGATGAAAAGTCTCAGGGATCAATCGGTGCTGGTGCTTGGGCTGGGCCTGTCGGGGCTGGCCATGGCGCGCTGGTGTCTGCGCTGCGGCGCCCGGGTGACGCTGATCGATACCCGCGAGAACCCCCCGCAGTTGCAGGCCTTGCGTGCCCAGTGTCCCGAGGCGACCTTTATCAGTGGGCCGTTCCATGCCGATCAGGTGCAAGGCCAGCAGGCTGTTTTCAAGAGCCCAGGTCTGTCTCCGGCTGAAGTGTCCCCCGTGATCGATGCGGCGCGTGCTATCGGCCTGTATGTCGGTAATGAACTGACCCTTTTTTGGGCAGCCCTGTCCGACCTGAAGGAAGAATCTGATCAGCGTTCTCAGGGTGCCGAGGATCGGCCGTCCAACGAGCTGTTTGAAGCGACGGAGCCGATGGTGCTCGCGTCCGTCTCGGAATATCAGGACAGCGAGAACTGCTCCGTGCAGGTGGGCGATGCGGAGACAGGAAAGGCGGCAGATCTTGAGAGCGATTCGATTAAGCCCGCTGTGCCTCCGGTGAGCCGCAAAGGCTATCAACCGGTCGTGTTGGCCGTCACTGGGACCAACGGTAAGACCACGGTGACCGCCTTGACCGGTCGTCTGGTGGCCCGTGCCGGCCGAAAGGTGGCTGTGGCCGGCAATATCGGTCCCACCCTGCTCGAAACCCTGATGGAAGTCCTTGATCGGAACGATCTGCCGCAGGTCTGGGTGCTTGAGCTCTCAAGCTTCCAATTGCATGGGGTGAATGATTTCGAGCCAGATGCAGCGACCGTGCTGAATTTGTCCCAGGATCATCTGGACTGGCACGGTTCGATGCAGGCGTATGCGGACGACAAGGCCCGCATCTACGGACAGCGTGGCGTGATGATCCTCAATCGGGACGATCCGCTGGTCATGTCCCACTTGCCGGCGCCTGTGAGCAAGGGCAAATCGCGTCCGGCGACTCAGCGCATCCATCAGACCTTTGGGGCTGATGGGCCGACCCGCTCAGGTGATTGGGGTCTGGAGCAGGTTGCAGGAATGAGCTGGCTGGTTCGCGCCGCCCCGGCCGACGAGACGATCAAGCGTCGAAAAGACGAGGACGAGCCGATCCACATTCAGCGGCTCATGCCCGCCGAAGCTCTGCGCATCCGGGGCCGTCACAACGCCTGCAATGCGCTGGCCGCCCTGGCTTTGGCCACGGCTGCTGGATGCCCTCTAGCGCCCATGCTCCATGAACTGCGCGAGTACCGCGGCGAGCCTCATCGGGTGGAACCTGTAGGAGTTGTCGGTGAGGTGGAATTCTTCGACGACAGCAAGGGCACCAATGTCGGTGCCACAGTGGCCGCGCTGCGCGGGCTCGGTGCAGAGCGCAGTCTGGTTTTGATTCTGGGCGGTGAGGGCAAGGGACAGGACTTTTCGCCCTTGGCCGAGCCGGTGGGTACCCATGCGCGTGCGGTGGTCCTGATCGGGCGCGATGGGCCCCTGTTGCAGCAAGCCCTGGCTTCGACCGCTGTACCGCTGCACTTGGCCGCAGATATGCAAGAGGCGGTCCGGCGGTCCTGGGCTCTGGCCCGCCCCGGTGATGCGGTGCTGCTGTCGCCGGCTTGCGCCAGTTTTGACATGTTTCGCGATTACGGTCATCGCGCAGAGGTCTTCTGCCAGTCGGTCCGCGATCTGGCTGCAGAGCAAGGGGTGACGCTGTGAACCTGGCCTGGATCGATCGCTGGCGTGGTGCCCTGGAGAACTGGCGCTCACCGGCCGGTGCCGCCTTGCCCGTGCGAACCACGGGCTCCCGGCGCATGCTCGGTCCACTCAATCCGGTGCGCCTGCTCGGCTTTGATCAAGCCCTGGTCTTTGTCACCATGACCTTGCTGCTCTGGGGACTGGTGATGGTCTATTCAGCTTCGGTGGCCATGCCGGACAATCCGCGTTTTGCTCGCCTGGACAACACCCACTACTTGATGCGGCACGCCTTTTCGCTGCTCGTGGGTCTGGTGGTGGCGGTGCTGGCTTTCCAGGTGCCGATGTCCACTTGGGAAAAGCTTGCCCCTTGGTTGTTCATTGCGGCGCTGGCCTTGCTGGTGATTGTGCTCATCCCCTTCATCGGACGTGAGGTCAATGGAGCGCGGCGCTGGATTCCGCTGGGACTGTTCAATTTTCAGCCCTCGGAGCTGGCCAAGTTTGCGGTGCTGATTTATGCCGCCGACTACATGGTGCGCAAGATGGAGGTCAAGGAAAGATTTTTTCGCGCCGTGTTGCCTATGGGTGCAGCCCTTGGCGTGGTGGGTCTGTTGCTGCTGGCCGAGCCGGACATGGGCGCTTTCTTGGTGATCGTAGTGATCGCTATGGGCATCCTCTTTCTCGGGGGAGTCAATGCCCGCATGTTCTTCTTTATCGCGGCCATTGCTGTGCTGGCGTTTGCGATCATGATCTGGACCAGCGAATGGCGGCGTGAGCGCATCTTTGCCTATTTGGACCCGTGGTCGCCGACCAACGCCCTGCGCAAAGGCTATCAGCTCTCGCACGCCTTGATTGCCTTCGGTCGGGGCGAGTTCACCGGGGTCGGTTTGGGAGGCAGCATCGAAAAACTGCACTGGCTGCCCGAAGCGCACACCGACTTCCTGTTGGCCGTCATCGGTGAGGAATTCGGACTGGTGGGCGTTTTGCTGGTCATTGGCCTGTTTCTCTGGATGACACGCCGCATCATGCATATCGGCCGGCAGGCCATTGCGATGGATCGCTTGTTTTCCGGCCTGGTGGCCCAAGGGGTGGGCTTGTGGATCGGTTTTCAGGCGCTGATCAATGTGGGCGTCAATCTGGGAGCCTTGCCAACCAAGGGGCTGACCCTGCCCCTGATGAGCTATGGGGGGTCGGCCATCATGCTCAATCTGCTGGCGCTGGCGGTGGTGCTGCGGGTTGACCATGAGAACCGCATCCTGATGCGGGGAGGGCGAGCGTGAGCAGAAGTCCCTGCGCCGTGATCATGGCCGGTGGAACCGGTGGCCACATCTTTCCCGGTCTAGCGCTGGCCGAGGCGCTGCGCGAGCGTGGCTGGCGCGTGCATTGGCTGGGCGGCCGTGGCTCGAAGGATCGGCCAAGCATGGAGAGCGAACTGGTTCCGGTTCGCGGTCTGCCCTTCGAGGCTGTGGATTTTTCCGGTCTTCGCGGGAAAGGTTTGCTGGCCACTTTTTTGTTGCCCTTGCGGCTATTGCGCGCCTTCTGGCAGGCTCTGGTGGTGCTGCGACGGATCCGGCCCGATGTGGTGGTGGGCCTGGGCGGTTACATCACCTTTCCGGGCGGCATGATGGGTGTGCTGCTGGGTAAGCCGCTGATCCTGCACGAACAAAACTCGGTAGCGGGTTTGGCCAACCGCGTTTTGGCTGAAGTGGCAGACCGTGTCTTTACCGCCTTTCCGAATGTGCTCAAGAAGGCCATCTGCATTGGCAATCCGCTGCGGCAGGCATTCACCCAGCAACTGCCGCCGGCGCAGCGATTTTCCGGTCGCAGCGGACCGCTGCGTCTGCTGGTGGTTGGAGGCAGTCTGGGGGCGCAGGCGCTCAATGAGGTGGTACCGCAGGCGCTGGCTCTCATACCGCAGGCGTCGCGGCCGCAGGTGCTGCATCAAAGCGGAGCGCGCCAGCTGGAGGCCTTGAAGGTGGCCTATGCAAAAGCCGGCGTTCAGGCCGAACTGACCGGCTTCATTGAGGACACCGCCACCGCTTTTGCGCAGGCCGATCTGGTCATCTGTCGTGCGGGCGCCTCCACGGTGACCGAACTGGCCGCCGTGGGTGTGGCTTCCGTCCTGGTGCCTTTTCCGTTTGCCGTCGACGATCACCAGACCCGTAATGCACGTTATCTCAGCGATGCGGGTGCGGCCTGGTTGCTGCCGCAGGGTGAACTGACGGCGCAGCATCTGGCCAAGTTGATGGAGCAGACCGGCCGTGATGTATTGCTCGCGCGGGCGCAGGCGGCCCATGCGCTGGCGCAGACCCAGGCCACCGCGCAGATGGTGCAGGCTTGTGAGGAGCTGGTCGCATGAAGCACGCGGTGCAGCGGATTCACTTCATTGGCCTGGGCGGCTCGGGTATGTCGGGTATTGCCGAGGTACTGCACAACCTGGGCTATCAGATATCCGGCTCTGATCTGGCAGACAGCGCAACGCTGCGTCGATTGGCCGGCCTGGGCATACGCACCTTTGTGGGTCACGATGCCTTGCATCTGGAGCAGGTCGACGCTGTGGTCACGTCAACGGCAGTCAAGGCCGACAACCCTGAGGTCGTACAGGCGCGAACCCGCCGTATACCGGTGGTGCCGCGGGCCCTGATGCTGGCCGAGCTGATGCGTCTCAAGCGCGGCATCGCCATTGCGGGCACGCACGGCAAGACCACCACCACCAGCCTGGTGGCCAGCGTGCTGGCCGAGGGTGGGCTCGACCCGACCTTCGTGATCGGCGGACGACTCAACAGCGCCGGGGCCAATGCCAAGCTGGGTGCCGGTGACTACATCGTCGTGGAGGCCGATGAATCGGATGCATCCTTCCTCAATCTCCTGCCGGTGATGGCGGTGGTGACCAATATCGATGCCGATCACATGGAGACCTATGGGCACGATCTCGGGCGCCTGAAGTCGGCTTTTATCGAGTTCCTCCATCGCATGCCTTTCTATGGCGCGGCAATTTTGTGCACCGATGATCCAGGCGTGCAGGACATCGTCGGGCGAATCTCCCGCCCGATCACCAGCTATGGTCTGGGCGAGCAGGCCCAGGTCAGGGCGGTGGATATCCGGCATGTTCAGGGTCAGATGCACTTCACGGTGCAGAGGCGAAACGGTGTGACGCTGCCCGATCTGCAGGTGGTTCTCAACCTGCCGGGTCAGCACAACGTGCTCAATGCATTGGCGGCCATTGGGGTGGCCGTGGAACTTGACCTGCCTGATGCGGCGGTGCTCAAGGCCCTGGCCGAGTTCCGCGGGGTGGGCCGGCGGTTCCAGCGCTACGGCGATGCAGCCTTGGCCGGCGGCCGGCGTTGTACCCTGATCGACGACTATGGTCACCACCCGGTGGAAATGGCTGCGACGCTATCGGCAGCGCGGGGCGCCTTTCCGGGGCGGCGTCTGGTGCTGGCATTTCAGCCCCATCGCTACAGCCGCACACGCGATTGCTTCGAGGACTTTGTCAAGGTCATCGGCCAGGCCGATGCCGTGCTGCTCACCGAGGTCTATGCCGCAGGCGAGGCGCCTATCGTTGCGGCCGACGGACGGGCTCTGATGCGGGCCCTGCGCATGGCGGGCAAGGTCGAGCCGGTGTTTGTGGAGGCGGTCGAGGACTTACCGCGCGCCATTGTCGATAACGCTCGCGATGGCGATGTGGTGTTGTGCATGGGGGCAGGCTCTATCGGTCAGGTGGCCGCTCGGGTGATGGATCTGACGGGGGTCGCGCCATGACGACGCAAGCCAGCGGCCTGGGCAAGGTGGCGGTTCTGATGGGCGGACGGTCGGCCGAACGCGAGATTTCGCTGATGTCGGGACGTGGCGTTTTGCAGGCCTTGCAGTCGCGTGGTGTCGATGCCCATGCTTTCGATCCAGCGCAGCGATCCTTGTGTGAGCTCAAGTCCGAAGGCTTCGACCGTTGTTTCATTGCCTTGCACGGACGCTATGGGGAAGACGGCACCGTGCAGGGTGCCCTGGAATTGCTGGGACTGCCCTACACCGGATCGGGCGTGATGGCGTCAAGCCTGGCCATCGACAAGGTAATGACCAAGCGTCTTTGGAAAGCCGAGGGTCTGAGTACGCCCGATCATGTGTTGCTGCGACGCGGCCATTTCACCCCGTCCGACCTGCAGACGGTGGTCCAGCGCTTGGGGCTACCCCTGATCGTCAAGCCCTCGCGCGAGGGTTCCTCCCTCGGCCTGACGCGGGTCGACCGTATTGAAGACTTGCCGCAGGCCCTCGAGCGTGCGGCGCTATTGGATGCCGATATCCTGTGCGAGCAGTTCATTGTGGGCCAGGAGGTGACGGTCCCGGTGATCGGTCTGGCCGAGCAGGCCCAGGCCCTGCCTCTGATTCGCATCGTTGCGCCGGGGGGCAATTACGACTACCAGCACAAGTACTTCACCGATGAGGTTCGCTATCTGGTACCCAGCGGCCTGCCCGCCGGGGAAGAGCAGGTCATTGCTGAGCTGGTGTTGGCGGCTTTTCACAGCCTGGGTTGTCGGGGATGGGCGCGTGCCGACGTGATGATCGATGCGGCCACCCGTCGCCCCTATCTGCTGGAAATCAACACCTCGCCGGGCATGACCAGTCATTCCCTGGTGCCGATGTCGGCCCGCGCTGCCGGTCTGTCCTATGAGGATTTGTGCCTGAAGGTGCTGGCCCTGGCGACTTTGGATCATGAAGAGAGGGTGTCATGACGCCCACTCCGATGCCCCTGGATGTGCGCCTGATGAATACGCTGACCGCTATCCTGCTGGGTCTCTTTTTGCTGGCCGTTCTGGCTCTGATCGCGATGTGGTTGCTGCGGCAGCCAGCCTTTGGTCTAACGGCTATCCGGGTCGAGAACGAGCTGACCCACAACAACGCAGTGACCTTGCGGGCCAATGTGGCGCCCCGTCTGAGCGGGAACTTCTTCACCCTCGATCTGGCGCAGGCCAAGGCCGCTTTTGAGTCCATACCCTGGGTTCGGCTGGCGGTGGTCAAGCGCGAGTTTCCGGACCGGCTGCGGGTGCGGATCGAGGAGCATGAGGCGGTGGCCATCTGGGGCCAGGACGATGAGGTTCGGCTGGTCAACCGTCAGGGCGAGGTGTTCGAGGTCAATCAGGGGGATGTGGAGGTCGACAAGCTGCCCCGGCTCATCGGAACGCAAGCTCAGTCGGCTTTGGTGCTCAGCGCCTACCGTCAATTGGCCCCAGTTTTCGACCGTCTTGGTGATACCTTGGCACAACTGGAGCTGACGGGTCGTGGTGGCTGGCGCGCCCAGCTTGAGAGTGCGGCCGTCATTGAGATCGGACCCGGATCGATTGAAGAGATCGTGCCGCGCGTACAGCGTTTCGTGGCAACGGTTTCGCAGACCTCCTCACGTTTCGGCCGCGGCATCGAGTCGGCCGATCTGCGCTATCCCAACGGCTACGCGCTGCGCCTGCATGGAGTTTCCACCCTGAGCGCAGACAAGGCGAACAAAACGACAAGGTGAATCTATGGCCAAGGAATACAAAGATTTGGTAGTTGGATTGGATATCGGGACCAGCAAGGTCATGGTGGTGGTCGCTGAGGTCATGGCTGGCGGTGAGCTCAAGCTGGCCGGCCTGGGCGTGGCTGCCAGCAATGGGCTCAAGCGTGGCGTGGTGGTCAATATCGACGCTACAGTGCAAAGCATTCAGCAAGCCCTCAAGGAGGCTGAGCTGATGGCTGACTGCAAAATCAGCCGGGTTTACACCGGCATCACGGGCAGCCATATCCGGGGGATGAATTCCAGTGGCATGGTGGCCGTCAAGGACAAGGAGGTCACGCCTGCCGATGTGGCGCGCGTGATCGAGACCGCCAAGGCGATCAACATATCAACCGATCAGCGTTTGCTGCTGGTCGAGCCGCAGGAATTTGTGATCGACGGTCAGGATGTGCGCGAACCGATCGGAATGAGTGGGGTGCGGCTGGAGGCAAAGGTCCATATCGTCACGGGCGCGCAGAGCGCGGCCGAGAACATCATCAAGTGTGTGCGTCGCTGCGGCCTGGAGGTCGATCAGCTCATGCTCAATCCGCTGGCTGCCAGCCTTTCGGTGCTTAGCCAAGATGAGCAGGAATTGGGCGTGGCTCTGGTCGATATCGGCGCGGGCACTACGGATGTGGCCATCTTCACGGGCGGAGCGATTCGGCACACCGCCATCATCCCGATCGCCGGTGATCTGATCACCAGCGACATCGCCATGGCCCTGCGCACGCCCACCAAGGACGCCGAGGATATCAAGGTCGAGAGCGGATGCGCCAAGCAGCTGTTGGCCGATCCTGAAAGCCAGGTGGAGGTGCCGGGGCTGGGCGACCGAGGGCCCCGCATGCTCAGTCGTCAGGCCTTGGCCGGCGTGATCGAGCCGAGAGTGGAGGAAATCTTCACCCTGGTGCAGCAGGTCATCCGCGAATCAGGCTATGAGGAAATGCTGTCCTCGGGCATTGTTATCACCGGCGGCAGTGCGGTGATGGCGGGCATGGTGGAGTTGGGCGAGGACATCTTTCTCAAACCGGTGCGCCGCGGCTTGCCGCGCTATTCCAGCGGCTTGTCGGATATGGTGGCCCAGCCGCGTGCCGCCACCGTGATGGGCCTGCTTGAAGAGGCCCGTTTGGCCCGCATGCGCGGCCTGAAGGTGGCGCAGAAATCAGGGAGTGTCAAGAACGCATTCGGTCGGATCAAGGAATGGCTGGCGGGGAACTTCTGATGAACACACAAGCGCTTTCGGGACCCCGATCCAACGGCCTGACCCACTCGGGAGGTGCCGACCCACCTTCATAAGCTCAGTTTTGACAGCTTCATCAAAAACTTTCATTCATGGCAACTGCAGACGAGAAGGAGGCTCAATATGAGCATCGAGATGATGGATATCGAAGAGTTCAATCAGGGCACGCAGATCAAGGTCATCGGCGTGGGCGGTGGTGGTGGTAACGCGGTCGAGCACATGATTGCCAGCCAGGTGCAGGGCGTGGAGTTCATTTGCGCCAATACCGATGCCCAGGCGCTGGGCCGTATCTCTGCTGACAAGGTCATTCAGCTGGGCAATTCCGGGTTAGGCGCTGGTAGCAGACCCGACAGGGGGCGCGAGGCGGCTGAACTGGCCGCCGACGACATTCGCGCGGCGATTGATGGCGCGCACATGCTCTTCATCACCGCCGGCATGGGCGGCGGCACCGGCACTGGCGCGGCGCCGGTGATCGCTCGCATAGCCAAGGAAATGGGCATTCTCACAGTAGGCGTGGTGACCAAGCCCTTCGACTTCGAGGGCGGTCGCCGCATGGCCAATGCCGATGCTGGTCTGGCCGAGCTTGAGGCCAATGTCGACTCACTGATCGTGGTGCTCAACGAGAAACTCCTCGAGGTCCTAGGTGAGGATATTTCGCAGGACGAGGCTTTCGCCCATGCCAATGATGTGCTCAAGAATGCGGTGGGCGGCATCGCCGAGATCATCAATGTCAGGGCGCTGGTCAATGTCGACTTTGAGGATGTGCGGACCGTCATGGGCGAGCCGGGTAAAGCCATGATGGGGACGGCCCGTGCCAGCGGCCCGGACCGCGCCCGCATCGCTGCCGAGCAGGCGGTGGCTTGCCCCTTGCTGGACGGCGTGGACATGAACGGTGCTCGCGGCGTGCTGGTGCTCATCAGCGCAGCCAAGGGATCGCTCAAGCTCAACGAAACCAAGCTGGCCATGAAGACGGTCAGCGCCTTTGCTGCGCAAGATGCCCACGTGATCTACGGCACCGCTTATGACGAATCCTTGGTCGACGAAATTCGCGTGACGGTGGTGGCTACCGGACTGAATCGTCAGGGTGCGCGCCGTGCGGCGCCGCCGCTGCAGGTGATTCAACGCACTGGCACCGACAACCTGCCGGTGCAACCGGTTCAGGCGACGGCTGGCGCAACGGGCGGGGCCTCTTATGAATCCCCGGCGGTCTGGCGTAACAACCGCAACCAGGCGGCGGCCAAAGTGGATGCGCTGGCGGCAGGCGGCATGGACGACTTCGAGATTCCCGCCTTCCTGCGTCGTCAGGCGGACTGAGCCGCGTGGGCTCCGGGCTCGAGGGCCCGGAGCCTCGTGGCAGTTGCCCCTTTTAGAACCACGGGGCTCTTGGGTGAGGGGCTTTTACGGCATGCGCCTTTTGGCCGGTCATGGTCTCTCGCAGCATCTAAAATCAGACCATGCTTGCACAGCGCACCCTTCGATCGCTCACCAAGGCCGTGGGGGTTGGCCTGCACAGTGGGCAGCGGGTCGAGTTGACTCTCAGGCCGGCGCCGCCTGATACCGGCATAGTGTTCAGGCGGGTCGACTTGCCGGTTCCGGTAGACATTCCGATCGCTGCCACGGCCGTCACCGATACCCGACTGGCTTCGACCATCTCGGCCGGGCAGGCTCGGGTCTTTACCGTCGAGCACCTGATGTCGGCCTGCGCCGGCTTGGGTCTGGACAATCTCTACATTGACATCACCGCCGAAGAGGTGCCGATTCTCGATGGCTCGGCCGCCTCCTTCGTTTTTCTTCTGCAGTCGGCCGGCATCGCCCTGCAGGATGCGCCCAAGCGCTTTGTTCGCATTCTCGAACCGGTGCGGGTGGAAGAGGGGCAGGGTGCCTCGCTCAAGTGGGCTCAGCTGGCACCGTACGAGGGCTATAAACTGAGCTTTGAAATTGACTTTGACCATCCGGCGGTCGATTCCACCGGCCAGCGGGTCGAATTTGACCTGGGCAGTGGCTCTTATACCCGCGATATTGCCAGGGCTCGCACCTTTGGCTTTACCAAGGATGTGGAGATGATGCGCGCCAACGGCCTGGCCTTGGGCGGTGGCTTGGACAACGCCATCGTGATGGACGACTACAAGGTGCTCAATGCGGAGGGCCTTCGCTACAACGACGAGTTCGTCAAGCACAAGATCCTCGATGCGATGGGTGATCTGCATTTACTGGGCAAGCCCCTGCTGGGTGCCTACAGCGCCTTTCGTTCAGGTCACGCCTTGAACAATCGACTGCTCAGGCAATTGTTGGCTCAGGAAGGCGCCTATGAGGTGGTGAGCTTTGAGGACGAGCGTCGGGCCCCCAGCGGGCTGGCGCGGCTGGCCCCGGCGTGGTGAGGGGCGTTTGCCGTGCTGCTGTTTCGCTGGCTTTTTTTCCTCCTTCTTTTGGCCGCCGGCGTTTCTTTCGCTCTTTTTATGGCCACCGGGCGGCCGCACTACAAGCGCTGGGGCTTGGTCATTTTCAAGTGGACGTTGCTGGCGGCCCTGGGGTTCTTTGCGGTCCTGATCGTGGAGCGTGTGTTCTAGGACCTTGGGTTCAGCGTGCCCTGCCGTCTCGGTAGCGGGCGCCGGGCTCTAGGCCCGAACGGGCCTTCTGGCTGGAACCATCGGGGGAACGGGCAGCGCCCGCTCGAGCCAGCACCCCAAGCGTAGCGCCCACTTGCGCATGGGTGATAGCCAGCCCCAGTGCGTCAGCGGCATCGGGACCGGGCAGGCCCGGCAGCTTGAGCAGGCGCATGACCATCTGCTGAACCTCGGCCTTGGTGGCGCGGCCGTGGCCGGCCACCGCTTTTTTCAGTTGCAGGGCGGTGTATTCGTGTACCGGCAGTTCGCTGTGGACCAGCGCGGTCACGCAGGCCCCGCGGGCTTGCCCCAGCATCAGACTGGCCTGAGGGTTGTTGTTGATGAAGACGATCTCTATGCACGCCTGCGCAGGGGCGTACCGCTCGGTGATGGCCCGCACCCCGTCGAACAGCACCTTCAGGCGAGTGGGCAGACCCCTGTCGGCCCGGGTCCGTATGGTGCCGCTGGCCACGTAGCTCAGCCTTGAACCCTGCGCATCGACGACGCCGAAGCCGCAGACCTGCAGGCCCGGGTCGATGCCGAGAATACGGATGGGGCCGGTCATCAGGGCAGATCCACCGCAGGCATGCGCGCCGTGATCGTCATCGCCCGGGCCGCCAGGTACTGCGATTGCGGCCGCTTTTCGAAATACCGCGGCCGCGGCAGCATGACCGCCAGACGGGCCGCCTCATAGGGGCTGAGACGGGCCGCGGACTTGCGATAGTAGTGCTGCGCAGCCGCTTGCGCGCCAAAAACGCCTTCGCCCCATTCGACGGTGTTGAGATAAATCTCCAGGATGCGCTGCTTGCTCAGCAGGGTCTCCAGCATCAGCGTCAGGACGAGTTCCTGTGCTTTGCGGGGCAAGGTGCGTTCCCCGGAGAGGAAAAGGTTTTTGGCCAGCTGTTGGGTAATGGTCGATCCCCCGACGATCTTGGGCTCGGCGGCGGGCGCACGCGCAGGGGGCGACTCGCTTGTGCGTTGCGCTGCGCGCTTTTTGTTTTGTTCAGCTTTTCGAGCCGCTTCCTGTTCGGCCTTCTGGTTCTTCTCCCAGGCCTTCTCCAGCGCCTCCAGATCTACCCCGTCGTGCTCGGTAAAGCTGGCATCTTCCGAGGCGATCACCGCTCGCTTGAGGCTGTCGGAAATCTGCGCGTAGGATACCCATTCCTGCCGCCACAGCAACTGCCCAGTGCTGCGCACCAGCCGTATGGCTTCGGCACGCTGGAAGCTGGTCGATTCGGGATTGATCCAGCGCATCATCAGAATGCGGCCGGCAAAGTAGAGCTGCAGCAGCAGCAGCCCCAACAGCAGCAGCATGACAAGTCGCAGGACGATTTTCATGCGCGCCCGTCTCAGCCGGCTTGGCTCAGTTGCGCCAGTACCTCGGCGGTGGGCGGTCGCACGCCCCGCCAAATGAAAAAAGATTCGGCCGCTTGCTCGACGAGCATGCCCAGACCGTCTCGGGTGCGCGCGCCCTCAGAGGCAGCCCACTGCAGGAAAGCCTGCGCGGCCGGTCCGTACATCATGTCGTAGACCAGGGCATCCGGCCTGAGGGCTTGCGCTGTTATGGGTGGGGCCGCGCCAACCAGGCTGCCAGCGGTGGCGTTGATCACGACATCGAAGGCCGGCAGCGAGTCATCCAGCGGCAGGGCCAGCAGCTCGGTTTGGGCCAGCGAAGTTTGCAGGCTGGGGTGTTCTCGGTGACGCTCGACAAGTTCTCGGGCCTTGGCTTCGGTGCGATTGCTCACCACCAACTGCGCAGGCCCGGCGATCAGCAGTGGAGCCAGCGCCCCGGCCGCCGCCCCTCCAGCCCCCAGCAGCAGCACCCGACAGCCCCGCAGCCGCTGTCCTGCGTTGACTTCAATGTCACGTACCAGCCCCACACCATCGGTGTTGTCGGCTTGAATCAGCCCGCCCTTGAAGCTCAAGGTATTGGCGGCCCCGGCCAGATCCACGCGGTCGCTGCGCACGTCGGCCATCTCGAAGGCGTCAAGCTTGAACGGTACTGTGATGTTGCAGCCCTTCACGCCGGCAGTCATGAGTTCGCGCAGGCGCCGCTTGAACTGCTCGGGCTCGACCTGGAGACGGTCATAGCGCAGCGTCTGTCCGGTGAGCTCTGCAAAGCGCGCATGAATTTGCGGCGATTTGCTGTGCGCGATGGGGTTGCCGATGACGAAATAGGTATCCATGATCGGGGACTGCGGCCCTTATTGTGGATCGGTAGCCGGCGGCTGGTCCAGCCTCGCGGGTGCGTCCAATCCTTCGGCCGGCTGGACTTGAGCGTCCTCCAAGTCGACGGCAATGGCGATCGGGCCGGCCGCCAGTTCGGACTCCCCCCCCTCGAGATCTTCCTCGTCCAGAGGAGTGCTGTCGGGCAGGTCCAGGCGCTCCATCAGCGCGCCGCTGATGTGCAAGGTGATGTCGTCGATCTGACCCAGCCGCACGCGCACATGGGATCCGCGAGCCATGCCGAGAACGCCGGTGACCGGAAATACCAGGGGTAGATCATCGGCTCGCACCAAATCGTCTTTGAGGACCGTGGCGTTGAGTTGGTCGATCTGCTGCTGGCGCAGGTAACGCAGGGTCCAATAACGCTCGATGCTGGCTTGGTAGCTGTTGTAGGCGGTGTAGGCGGCGTCGAAGGCCGACAGGATGGAAAACAGTTCGGCATCCTTGGGCTTGAATGGGGCGGCCAGAGCGGCTGTGGCGCCGTGGCGCGCGCAAGCGATGATCTGCCACTGATTGACCAGATCCACATACCGCCGAAGTGGCGAGGTGCTCCAGGCGTAAGCGGGAACGCCCAATCCGGCATGGGGCAGCGCCTTGGTGCCCATGCGAACCTTCACGCCGGGGGCCATGCTGGCCTGGCTGCGATAGATGCCGGGCACGCCCAGTTCAGCCAGCCAAAGCCCCCAAGTGCGATTGGCTTGAATCATCATTTCGGCCACGATCAGGTCCAGTGGCGCGCCACGCTGGCGCACCTGGATTTGCACGGTTTCCTCACCGGTGGGCTCTTGGCTGGCCGGGCTGTCCAGTCGAAAGGTGTAGTCCGGGCGGTTAAATTGCTCGGGTTTGCCTCGTACCTGCTCCCGGTCAGCCTTGAGTTTGCGGGCCAGCCGGTGCAGAAAGCGCAGCTCAGCGCTCCAGGCAGGTTCGCCGGCCGCAGGCGGGGCTTCAAAGAAACGCTCGGTGAAAACCGCATCCAGCTGGTCGTGCCTGAGGTTCTCGGCGATCGGCACCCGCTCGATCTCGGTGCGGCTGCCTTCGATCTCCAGCGACTGCTCGTCGAGCGTGAGATACAAAGAGACCGCCGGACAGTCTCGCCCTGCTTGCAGGGTGTAGCGCTCGACCACCGCATCGGGCAGCATGGTCAGCTTGTAGCCGGGCATGTAGACCGTTGACAGTCTCGCCCGCCCGATCTGGTCGATCGCATCGGCGGGCTTGAGAGCCAGGGCCGGCGCGGCGATATGAATACCCACCTCAACCGTGCCAGAGCCCAGGCCACGGATCGACAAGGCATCATCGATTTCGGTGGTGCTGGAGTCGTCGATCGAGAAGGCCTGCACTTCGGCCCGGGGTAACTGGCCATCAGCTGCGGGCGCTTGCACCGGCGGAAACTGAGTTCCTCGCGGGAAGTGTTCGAACAGAAAGCGCTGCCAGTGAAACTGGTAGGCCGAGCCAATTGCCCCGGCCTGCTGCAAAAGTTCCAGCGGTGCTTTTCGGCTTTGTTGCGCCGCCTGGACCACGGCCTTGTATTCGGGGCTGTTCTTGTCCGGCTTGAACAGGATGCGGTAGAGCTGCTGCTCAATGGGTGCAGGGCAGCGCCCGGCGGCCAACTCTTGGGCCCAGAGCTGGATCTGGGCGGCCATTTGCTGTCGTTTTTCGATGGCCGCCAAGGCCTGCTGCAGGACCTCGGCCGGCGCCTTGCGAAAGCGGCCCTTTCCAGCGCGCCGGAAATAGTGCGGTGCCTCATGCAGGGCGAACAGCGCTGCGGCCTGCTGCGCTGCAGTGGGCGCGCGTGCCGGGTCGAAGTACTCGCGAGCCAGATCGGCAAAGCCGAATTCGTCATCGCCGGCAAATTCCCAGGCCAGGTTCAGATCGATTTGTGTGGCCAATTGGCCGCCTGCGCTCAGCAGATCAGCCGGCGCGGGTTGCTCGAATTCGATCAGCGCATGGGCTGCCTTGACCTTCAGGCGCCTGCCCGAGTCGAGCTCGACCTGCAACGAGGCCTCGGCGCGGGAGAGAATTCGGCCGGCCATGAACTTGCCGGCATCTTCAAATAGGACGTACAAAGGAGCTTACTTTCAGAGGAGGGCGCTAGTGTAGTGGCGCCCCTTTGAGTCCCAGGAATTGCAGGACGATTGGCAGATGTTGCTCGAAATCGCTCAGGCCGTGGTCGCTGCCCTCAATGATACGCAGCCGGGTCTGGTGATAGCGATCGCGCATTTCACGCCAGTCCAGCACCTCGTCGCCGGTGGCAATGAGCGTCAGGTATTGCCCCGGCCGCTTCAAGGCGCCAGCCTGCAGGGCCCGCAGTTCATCGACGAAATGAGGTTGAAAGAAGAAGCAATTCTGTGGGGCGTGCCAATGTGTTTGCGGACCGATGTGTCTGGCCAGATCGCGCGCCGGATCGACGGCCGGATTGATCAGGACCGCCCTGCAGCCGCGCCGTTCGGCCAGCCAGGTGGCGTAATAGCCTCCCAGCGAGGAACCGACGACCGCCATTTGATCGGCCGACCAGCTGCGGGTTCCTTGGTCGATCAGTTCGGCCGCTTGTGCCGGTGAAGGTGGAAGCTGAGGGCACCACCAGTGCAGGGTCGCAAAGTCGCGCTTGAGCCGAGCGGCCAGCAGGCGCGCCTTGGCCGATTGGGGCGAGGAACGAAAGCCGTGCAGGTAGAGCAAGTGGGTGATGACGGTCATGGTGCAAGCTTAACGGTCGCCGACGCCAGGCGAATGTTTGCAGGGCGGCGGCGATAATCCGGGCATGTCTGCAGTCCTTGAAAAACCCAATTTGTGGCGGCGTCTTGCGCCGCTTTGGGCCGGCTTGGATCTGCCTCTGCTGCTGGCCGCCGGCGCACTGGCGGTGGCCGGGATGATCATCATGTACTCCTCGGGCTATGACCATGGCACCCGCTTTGTCGACCATGGGCGCAATATGGCTCTGGCGGGCCTGATCATGCTGACCGTGGCCCAGGTGCCGCCGCAACGCCTGATGAGTCTGGCTGTGCCGCTTTACAGCCTCGGCGTGGTGTTGCTGGTGGCAGTGGCCCTGTTTGGCATCACCAAGAAGGGGGCGACGCGCTGGATCAATCTCGGCGTGGTGATACAGCCTAGCGAGATTCTCAAGATCGCCATGCCCTTGATGCTGGCCTGGTGGTTTCATCGTCGCGAAGGGCAGCTGCGCCCCTTGGACTTTCTGGTTGCCCTAGTGATTCTGGCCGTTCCAGTGGGCCTGATCATGAAGCAGCCCGATCTGGGTACCGCACTGCTGGTGATGGCGGCGGGTTTGTCGGTGATCTTCTTTGCCGGCCTGAGCTGGAAAATCGTTCTGGTGCCCCTGGCGCTCGGCGTGGTCGGCATGGTTCTATTGGTGGTGATGGAGCCGCAATGGTGCGCCCCCGGCGTGGACTGGCCGCTGCTGCATGGCTACCAGCAACAGCGGGTGTGCACCCTGCTGGACCCCGCGCGTGACCCCTTGGGCAAGGGCTTTCACATCATTCAGGGTTTGATTGCTATCGGTTCGGGCGGTTTCTGGGGCAAGGGCTTCATGGCTGGGACGCAGACGCACCTGGAATTCATCCCCGAGCGCACCACCGACTTCATCTTTGCCGCCTACGCTGAGGAATTCGGGCTCCTGGGTACCCTCAGCCTGATCGTGGCTTTTAGCTTTCTGATCTTGCGGGGGCTGGCGGTGGCGCTGGAGGCATCGACCCTGTTCGCCCGACTGTTGGCCGGTGCCATCACCATGATTTTCTTCACTTACGCCTTTGTCAATATGGGCATGGTCAGCGGTATCTTGCCGGTGGTGGGAGTGCCGCTGCCCTTCATCAGCTATGGCGGCACCGCCATGGTGACGCTGGGCCTGGCCCTGGGCATGCTGTTGTCCATTGCAAGGGCTAAGCGGCTGGTGCAGACCTGATCCTTGGGGCCTTCCTACAATGGTTGCATGACCCCACTGAACTCTTCCGCGGCGGCGTCCGGCCGGATGCCCCGGCAGCGCGATTCGTCCCCCACCGTCACCAGTACCCAGGAGCGGCTCAAGCTCGCCCGCCGACTTTTGCTGGAACCCTTCGGTCTGGGCGATCGCCAACTCACCCGCGCCCTGTCGGAGATCCGTACCCGGGGCGCCGATGATGCCGATCTGTATTTCCAGTACACCCGCAGCGAAGGCTGGAGCCTGGAAGACGGTATCGTCAAGACCGGATCCTTCAGCATTGACCAGGGTTTTGGCGTGCGTGCGGTCAGCGGCGAGAAAACCGCTTTTGCCTATTCTGATGACATCTCAGAGGCTAGCCTGCTCGATGCCGCCCGCACGGTTCGCAGCATTGCTGCGGCTGGATCGAATGGGCGTGTGCGAGCCGGCGTTGCGCGCCCGCGGGTGGCTGCCAGTCGCTCGCTCTACCCCCAGATCGATCCGATCACTACGCTGGACAGCGCGGCCAAGGTGGCGCTGCTGGAGCGGGTTGAACAGCTGGCCAAGGCCCGTGACCGGCGCATTGTCCAGGTCATGGCCGGCCTGGCCATGGAGCATGATGTGGTTATGGTGGCGCGTGCCGATGGCACCCTGGCGGCCGATGTACGCCCTCTGGTGCGTTTGAGTCTGACCGTCATCGCCGAACAGCAGGGTCGGCGCGAGATGGGGTCGTCAGGGGGCGGGGGGCGTTTCGGGCTGGCGTATTTCGACGAAGAGCTGGTGCGCGGCTACGTCGAGGAAGCGGTCGAGTCTGCGCTGAGTAATCTTCAGGCCCGTCCGGCGCCGGCTGGCGAGATGACCGTTGTGCTGGGTCCGGGCTGGCCGGGCATCCTGCTGCATGAGGCGGTGGGACACGGGCTGGAAGGCGACTTCAACCGCAAGGGCTCGAGCGCCTTTGCAGGACGGATCGGACAGCGCGTGGCTGCCAAGGGGGTGACGGTGCTCGACGACGGCACCCTGGCCGACCGCCGTGGCTCGCTCAACATCGACGACGAAGGTCAGCCCAGCCAGCGCAACGTGCTGATCGAGGACGGCATCTTGCAGGGCTACATTCAGGACTCGCTCAACGCCCGGCTGATGAAGGTCAAGCCCACCGGCAATGGCCGGCGAGAGAGCTATGCCCATTCTCCGATGCCGCGTATGACCAACACGTACATGCTCGCCGGCGACAAAAGCCCCGATGAGATCCTGGCCTCCATCAAAAAGGGGCTGTACGCGACCAATTTCGGCGGCGGCCAGGTCGACATCACCTCGGGCAAGTTTGTCTTCTCGGCCAGCCAAGCCTATTGGGTGGAAAACGGCAAGATCAAGTATCCGGTGAAAGGGGCGACCATTGTGGGCAATGGCCCGGATGCGCTGACCCGGGTGAGCATGATCGGCAATGACTTGCAGCTCGACTCCGGCGTCGGCACCTGTGGCAAGGAAGGCCAGAGTGTGCCGGTGGGTGTGGGGCAGCCCACCCTGCGCATTGACGGCCTGACTGTCGGGGGCACCGCCTGAGGCTCCGGGGCATGCAGTCGCTGGCGGGCCGTCCGTGATGCCGCTTGGTCTATGCTACAGTTCGCTCATGGTCTCTCGCCCGTTTTACTTTGCTTATTTTTGGTTCTCTGACGCCACCGGCGGTCGAGAGGCACTGGCTTAAGCAAACAAGCGCAGAAAACCCTCCCACCAACCGCCGGCAACCCCGGCGGTTTTTTGTTTCTGTTTTTGTTCCAAGGAGTCCGTTATGTCCACCAGCACTCAAAGCGCCAGCGAGCCTTGGTATGCGCGTCCGATCGACAAGACCAGTCAGACCGATGACGAACGCATCAAGGACATCACCGTGTTACCCCCGCCAGAACATTTGATCCGGTTCTTCCCGATTCGTGGCACTCCCGTGGAGGGGCTTATCACCCGCACCCGCCAGTCGATTGCCAACATCATGGCCGGCCGCGACCCGCGCCTGCTGGTCATCATTGGGCCCTGCTCGATCCACGACCCGGCAGCGGCGCTGGACTATGCACGCCGTCTGGTCGAACAGCGCCATCGGTATGCCGATACGCTGGAGATCGTGATGCGGGTGTATTTTGAAAAGCCCCGTACCACCGTAGGCTGGAAGGGTCTGATCAACGACCCTTACTTGGACGAAAGCTACCGCATCGATGAGGGTCTGCGGATAGCCCGGCAACTGCTGATCGACATCAACCGCCTGGGCTTGCCGGCCGGCAGCGAGTTTCTCGATGTGATCTCGCCCCAGTACATTGGGGATCTGATCGCCTGGGGCGCCATTGGCGCGCGGACTACCGAAAGTCAGGTGCACCGGGAACTGGCCTCGGGTATCTCGGCGCCCATCGGATTCAAGAACGGGACCGATGGGAACATCCGCATTGCCACTGATGCGATACAGGCCGCCGCGCGTGGGCATCACTTCCTATCGGTGCACAAGAATGGTCAGGTGGCGATCGTTCAGACCCAGGGCAACCGCGATTGCCACGTGATCCTGCGCGGTGGCAAGACACCCAATTACGACGCGGCCAGTGTGCAGGCCGCCTGTGATGAACTGTCCAAGGCCGGTCTGCTGCCGAGTCTGATGGTCGATTGCAGTCACGCCAACAGCAGCAAGCAGCACAGCAGGCAGATGGACGTGGCCCGCGACATCGCGACCCAGATCAGTGGTGGCTCGCGTCATGTCTTTGGCGTCATGGTCGAGAGTCATCTCCGGGAGGGTGCGCAGAAGTTTTCTCCCGGCAAGGACACGGTATCCAGCCTAGCCTACGGCCAGAGCATCACGGACGCTTGCCTGGGTTGGGAAGACTCGCTCCAGTTGCTGGCTTTGCTGTCGCAGGCTGTCCAGGAGCGTCGCGCCCGCACCTGAAAGGGGTTCGTCCCTCACCTTCCCCTTATCCTGCCTGCCCTGCGGCAAACTTGGCGGTTTCGCTCTGACCGCCTGCGGGTCAGCCTTGCAGGGCCTTGAGCAGGCGCTCGTGCACGCCGCTAAAGCCCCCGTTGCTCATGCACAAAATGTGATCGCCGCGCCGGGCTGCGGCGGTGACCTGGGCGACCAGGGCGTCGATATCGGCGGCCACTCGGGCCCTGCTGCCCATAGGGGCCAGGGCCTGGCCAGCATCCCAGTCGAGACCGGCGCTGTGGCAGAAGACCAGGTCGGCCTGTTCCAGACTCCAGGGTAGCTGCGCCTTCATCGCGCCAAGCTTCATGGTGTTGCTGCGCGGCTCGAAGACCGCCAGGATGCGCTCGGCGCCCACCTGTCGGCGCAGGCCGTCGATGGTGGTGCGCATGGCGGTGGGATGGTGGGCGAAATCGTCGTAGACCGTAATGCCTTGTGCGCAGCCGCGCACTTCCATGCGGCGCCTTGCATTGCGAAAGTTAGCCAAAGCTTGCGCCGCCTGGGCCACCTCAACGCCCACATGCTCGGCCGCCCCGAGCGCTGCCAGCGCGTTCATTTGGTTGTGTACCCCGCCCAGGCTCCACTGGACCCGCCCAAGTACTTGATCGCCCCGCAGAACTTCGAAGTCTGAAGGCTCGCCCCGAGCGGTCAGCGCGCTTGCGGGCACTCCAAAGCGCCAGACCTCGCTCCAGCAGCCCATGGCCAACACCCGATCCAGACTTTCCTCGGCCCCGTTGACCACCAGCCGGCCTGAACCTGGCACCGTGCGGACCAAATGATGGAACTGGCGTTCGATGGCCGCCAGATCCGGGAAGATGTCAGCGTGGTCGAATTCGAGGTTGTTGAGGATGGCCGTGCGAGGTCGGTAGTGGACAAACTTGCTGCGTTTGTCGAAGAAGGCGGTATCGTATTCATCGGCCTCGATCACGAAGGTCTGTCCCCCGCCCAGTCGGGCCGAAACGCCAAAATTTTGTGGCACGCCTCCCACCAGGAAGCCCGGTGCCAGACCCGCGCTCTCGAGAATCCAGGCCAGCATGGATGTGGTGGTGGTTTTGCCGTGGGTGCCGGCCACTGCCAGCACATGACGGCCGCTGAGGACTTGCTCGGCCAGCCACTGGGGTCCGCTGGTGTAAGGTAGACCTCGCTCGAGAATGGTTTCCATCAGCGGGAACTTCGGCTGGCCATTGGGCAGCCGCGCGCGTGAGACCACATTGCCGATCACGAACACATCGGGCTGCGAGTCGATCGCCTCCAGCTGCTCGGCACCATAGCCCTCGGTCAGAGCAATCCCCAGGGCCCTCAATTGCTCGCTCATCGGGGGATAGACAGCGGCATCGCAGCCAGTGACCCGGTGACCCGCCTCGCGTGCCAGAGCCGCCAGGCCTCCCATGAAGGTGCCGCAGATGCCCAGGATGTGAATATGCATCCGCAAATTGTAGGAGCCACTCTAGGCTCAACCCCTGACATCGACGGTCTTGGTGATGGGGGCACAATGCGGCCATGGACTCCCTGCATCACTGGCCCGCTGGCCAATCCGATCGGATCGCCCAGGCCGCTGCTGCCCTGGTGGTCGATGAAGGGCTGGATTTTGGCGCCGCCAAGCGCCGCGCCCTCAAGATGTTGGGCCTGGGCGCCCGTACCGAGTTGCCCGACAACGATCAATTGGAAGAGGCTGTTCGGGAGCATATTGCCCTGTTCTGCGCCGATACCCAGCCGGCCGAATTACAGGCCTTGCGCGAGCTGGCTCTGACCTGGATGCAGCGTTTGGCGATCTTTCGGCCCCATCTGGCTGGTGCGGTCTGGCAGGGCACGGCCACCCGCTTGTCCGATGTTCATTTGCAGCTCTTCTGTGACGACCCCAAGTCTGCCGAGATCCACCTGATTGATAGCCGGGTGGATTACGAAGTGCGCAGCCAGACCGGCTTTCACGGTCGTCCGGTGGATGTGCTGAGCCTGCGCAGCCTCTGTCAGCCTTTGGGGGAAACGGTGGGGGTGCACTTGGCGATCTACGATCTGGACGATCTGCGCGGCGCCTTGCGGCCCGAGAGTCGGGGCCGACCCCCACGGGGCGATGCAGCATCCTTGATCCGTCTGATGGAGGGCCGGTTGTGAAGCGTCGGTCTTGGTTTTATGCCGGCGCGGCTCTGGGCGCCGCCGGCCTGGGGGCGGTGAGCGCTTGGTGGCTCCATCGTCCGGGCGGTCCAGCAGCGGCCCGGCTGGCCAACGATCCCTTTTGGGGGGCTTCCCTGGACACACCGGACGGCCGCCGCCTGGCCTTGGCCAGCTTCTACGGCAAGCCTCTGCTGGTCAATTTCTGGGCGACCTGGTGTCCGCCCTGCGTGGAGGAATTGCCTCTGCTGGAGGCCTTCTATCAGACCCACCGGTCGCGCGGCTGGCAGTTGCTGGGCATCGCCATCGATCAGCCCAGTGCGGTGCGCCATTGGTTGCAGCGATCGCCCTTGTCTTTTCCCATTGCCTTGGCCGGGCTGGAGGGCTCGCAGATGAGTCAGCAATTGGGCAATTCGGCGGGCGGCCTGCCCTTTTCCTTGCTGTTTTCGGCCTCTGGGGAGATCCTCGAGCGCAAGCTCGGACAATTGTCCAAGAGCGATTTGCAGACTTGGGCGGCTCGCTTGTGAGTGCGGCGACCTCTCAAAAATCCCTAATTGTTTTTTTCTTGGCCTAATTCGTTTTTAATTCCAGCGATTTGTCGGTATTTTCATTGCTCAGGCTTTATTTTTCGGCCGAGGGCATTGGGCTCGAGAAGTCGGCTAGCCCTCTCCTATAATGAAGTGTTCTAAGCTTTTAATCTAAGTTAAAGGCTTTTTAGGCAGGCTTCGGGGATATTGCCCGTTGAGCCTGCGGGCTCAGATCACCTGCCGGACAAAGGCGGCGCCTGCGGTTTTTCGCGCGTGTGGGCTTCGGTGGGTTCGAGTTGAAAGTGGGTCCGAATGCGACTTTGCAGGAGAGAAAACGATGGATTTGCGCAAGCTCAAGACCTTGATTGATCTGGTTTCGGAGTCGAACGTGTCGGAACTGGAGATCACCGAGCCGGAGGGCAAGGTTCGGATTGTCAAGGGCTCAGGCGCTCCTGTCTTGGTGCAGACGCCGGTCGCGGTGGTACCCCAGGCCGCCGCGGCGGTTCCAGTGGCCCTGGCAACGGCTGAGGTCCCGGGGCCGGCCGGCAGTGCCCCAACTGCAGCCGAGCCTGCCGTGGCTGCTGCCGGTCATGCGGTCAAGTCACCCATGGTGGGTACGTTCTACCGTGCCGCCAGCCCGGGTGCCAAAGCTTTTGTCGAACTGGGCAGCCAGGTCAAGGAAGGTCAGACCATCTGCATCATCGAAGCGATGAAGATCCTCAACGAGATCGAGGCTGACAAGTCGGGTACGGTCACGCAGATTCTTTGTGAGAACGGCCAGGCCGTCGAGTACGGCCAGCCGCTGCTGGTGTTCGAGTGAGCCCGCCGCAATGTTCAAGAAAATCCTGATCGCCAACCGGGGCGAGATTGCGCTGAGAATCCAGCGTGCCTGTCGCGAGATGGGCGTTCAGGCAGTGGTGGTCTATTCTGAGGCCGACCGCGATGCCAAGTACGTCAAGCTCGCTGATGAGGCGGTGTGCATCGGGCCCGCGCCCTCGGCCCAGAGCTACCTGAACATGCCGGCCATCATTTCGGCTGCGGAAGTGACCGATGCCGAGGCCATTCATCCCGGCTACGGTTTCCTCAGCGAGAACGCTGATTTTGCCGAGCGGGTCGAAAAAAGCGGCTTTCAGTTCATCGGCCCCACGCCCGAGTCGATCCGGATCATGGGCGACAAGGTCTCGGCCAAACAGG
>CAZATV010000023.1:36622-36924 GCA_964488145.1 uncultured Polaromonas sp. | reverse complement strand
ACCGATTGGCGGATGCGACTGTGGCTTAGGAAGGACCTGTACAGACGTTGCGCCGCAATTGTAGCGGCCTGAAGTTGACGCGGCGATGACGCGTGCAAACTTCAGCAAAGGCCCGTACAGGCCAGTAAAGGTCAACCAGGCGGCCCAGTGGGCAGCCAAGTGGGCGGCCGCTCATCAGGCGCTCGGCAGGCGCTGGTCAGCTGCGCCTCAGGCGCCGGTCAGGCGCTGCCGGATCTGCTCGAGTGCCGATGGATCGTCCAAAGTGGTGAGGTCACCCGGATCGCGGCCTTCGCATACCGCCT
>CAZATV010000023.1:0-36612 GCA_964488145.1 uncultured Polaromonas sp. | reverse complement strand
ACGGTGACAAAACGCACCCGGGACGGCCGGGCGACGGCGCCCAGGTCGCCATCGACGCGCTTCATAATCTCGCCCTCAAGCTTGAGCGAGGCCTGCGCATCGCCAATCACGCTCGCATCCTTGAGCACGGCAAAGGCCATGGCCACCTGGCCTTTGAGCGCATCGGCCACACCGACTACGGCCACCTCGGCCACCAGCGGGTGGCCGGAGATCGACTCCTCGATCTCGCGGGTGCCCAGGCGGTGGCCGGCCACATTGATCACGTCGTCGGTACGCCCCAAAATGAAGTAGTAGCCATCTGCATCGCGGATGCCCCAGTCGAAGGTGCTGTAAACCATCTTGCCCGGCACGCTTTGCCAGTAGGTCTTGACGTAGCGCGCATCGTCGCGCCAGACCGTCTGCATGAAGCCCGGCGGTGTCGGACCCTCAATGCAGACCACGCCCTTCTCACCCGGCGCCGTGAGTTCCTCGCCGGTGGCCTCATGCAAGAGCTTGACCTTGTAGCCATACATCGGAATGCCCGGGCTGCCAAAGCGCGGCTGCATCCGCTCAACCGGGTTGGCCAGGGTCAGACTCGGCCAGCCGGTTTCGGTCTGCCAGTAGTTGTCGATGATGGGGACACCCAGCCCCTCGCTGATCCATCGGGCGGTCGGCTCATCCAAAGGCTCCCCCGCCAAGAACAGGGCCCGCAGGGAAGTTAGATCGTGCTTGCGGAGCAAGGCTGGATCTTGTTTCTTGAGTACCCGCACCGCCGTGGGCGCACTGAACATGCCGGTGACCTTGTACTTTTCCACCAGGCTCCACCAGATGGCCCCATTGGGCTGACCGTCCATGCCCTGGGTAGGCAGGCCCTCGTACATGAGGGTGGCCATACCAGCGATCAGCGGGCCGTAGATGATGTAGCTGTGTCCGACCACCCAGCCAATGTCGCTGGTGGAGAAGAACGTTTCGCCAGCACGGCCGTCGAAAATGTATTTCATCGAGGCCGCCAGCGCCACGGCATAGCCGCCCGTGTCACGTTGTACGCCCTTGGGCTTGCCAGTGGTGCCGCTGGTGTAGATGGTGTAGCTGATGTCCGTACTGTCCATCGGCTCACAGGGCACCTGGCTTTGCAGGTGGTGCTCCCGCAGTTCGCTCCAAAGGTGATCCCGCCCGGCCATCCGGTCCATCGGAGCCAGACCCCGATCGGTCAGTAACACCGCCTCAGGCTTGTGGGCCGAGAGCCGGATCGCCTCATCGAGCAGCGGCTTGTAGGCCACAACCTTGCCACCGCGTGAGCCCCCGTCACTGCTGACGATCACGCGAGGCTGGGCGTCCTCGATGCGCGAAGCCAGGGAGCCGCTGGCAAAGCCACCAAAGACCACGCAATGGATCGCCCCGATGCGGGCGCAGGCGAGCATGGCAAATGCCGCCTCGGCCACCATGGGCATGTAGATCAGCACCCGATCGCCCTTGACCACCCCGAGCGACTGCAGCACTGCCGCCATGCGCTGCACCTCCTCGTGCAATTGCGCAAAGCTGTAAACCTTCTCGCTGCCGGTCTCGGTGGAGACCGCGATCAGGGCCGGCTGATCGGCTCGGGTCTGCAGGTGACGATCGACTGCGTTGTGGCACAGGTTCAGACGACCCCCTTCAAACCACCGGGCAAAAGGCGGCCGATCCCAATTGCACACCCGCTGGGGCGGGGCAAACCAGTCGATCAGCCGTGCCTGCTCGGCCCAGAACACCTCGGGCTGCTCGATCGATTGCCGGTGAAAGTCAGCGTAGCGAATCGGATGGGCGGCTGATGACATAGGGAAGTCTCCGTTGGGAAATCGAGTAGATCAGATCTTGACGACGATGCGGCCGCGCACCTCGCCCCTCATCAGGGCCTGGGCATATTCGGCCGCCTGATCGAGGGAAACTTCGGTGATCATGCGCTCCAGGAGCGTCAGGTCAAGATCCTGGGCCAAACGCTGCCAGGCCTGCTGCCTTCGCGCCAGGGGCGCCATGACACTGTCAACACCCAGCAGGCTGACCCCGCGCAGAATGAAGGGCATCACGGTGGCAGGCAGGTCGGCGCCCTGGGCCAATCCGCAGGCGGCCACCGCGCCCCCATAGCGGGTCTGAGCGCACGCATTGGCCAGGGTGTGCGAGCCGACCGCATCGACGACGCCGGCCCAACGCTCCTTTTGCAAGGGCTTGCCAGGAGCCGACAGGCTGGCGCGATCCATCACGCTGCTGGCCCCCAGGCGCTGTAGATAGTCCTGCTCATGGACCTTACCCGTGACCGCCACCACGGTATGTCCGAGTTGGGCCAGCAGGGCCACTGCCATACTGCCCACACCGCCGGTGGCGCCCGTCACCAACACTTCGCCATCACCGGGCCGCAGCCCATGCGCCTCCAGCGCCATGACGCAAAGCATGGCGGTGTATCCAGCGGTCCCGATGGCCATCGCCTGGCGCGTGCTCAATCCCGCGGGAAGCGGGACCAGCCACTGCCCCTGCAAGCTCGCGCGCTCGGCCATCAGGCCCCAGCGCGTCTCGCCCAGCCCCCACCCGTTGTGGATGAAGCGGTCACCGACCTTCCAGTGGGGATGGGTGGAAGACAGCACCACCCCCGATCCGTCGATACCGGCGACCATCGGCCAGGAACGAACCACCGGGCTGCGATCGGTCAGAGCCAGACCATCCTTGAAGTTGAGGGTGGAATACTCAACACGAACCTGAACATCGCCCGGCGGTAACTGGGCCTCGTCGAGTTGTACCACCCGGGCGGAAAAGACGTCCGACTGCTTGTTCAATTGCAAAGCCTGGAACATGGTCTGTCTCCCCCGCTTGAGCGGACGGTTGATGGGTAAGAATCTGAAAGAGGTGGATTATCGAAAAGGGGCTTGCGGCAATCTGACGCCCGCGCGCCTCCAATGCTAGCGTCCGCCGGAGACATCCAGCAAGGCCATGGTGGTGTAGCTGGCGGCCTCCGATAGCAGCCAGACCACCGCCTGCGCCACCTCTTGGGCCTGCCCTCCCCTTTGCATGGGCACCTGATGGGCCAGATCGCGTACCCGATCGGGCAGACCACCGGAGGCGTGGATCTCTGTCGCGATCAAGCCGGGTCGCACGGCATTGACTCTTATGCCCTCGGCGGCGACCTCCTTGGCCAGCCCGATCGTCAGGGTGTCGATGGCCGCCTTGGCAGCCGCGTAGTCCAGATACTGCGACGGCGATCCCAGGCGGGCCGCCGCACTGGAGAGGTTGACGATGCTGCCCCCGCCTCCCCCGTGACGGGTGCTCATGCGCCGCACCGCCTCGCGCGCGCACAGCAGACTGCCCAGAACATTGATGTCGAACATGCGCCGCCAGCGCGCCCAGCTCATCTCATCCAGACGCGCGGCCACATCGACCACGCCGGCGTTATTGACCAGCCCCGAAAGTCGGCCCCACTGCCGATCAATTTGCTCAAAAAGCGCCAGAACCTGCGCCTCGTTGGATACATCGGCCTGCAGGGCCATCGCCCGTCCGCCCGCGGCCTGTATGCGATTGACCACGGCCTGCGCCTCATCGCGACGGGCGCTGTAGTTCACCACCACAGACCAACCCTGCCGGGCCGCCAGTTCGGCTGTTGCAGCCCCGATACCCCGACTACCGCCAGTCACGAGCAACACCTTGTCCATGGAACGCCTCCCTAGATCCCGAATAATCGGGACCATGACCGAATGCAATGAAACTGCCTGGTGCCCTGAGATCATGACCCCAAGACCTCCAGTGATTATTTCTTATGCGTGAGCTCGATCGCGCACGCGCCCTGTTCTTCGAGGGGGTCGAATGGTTCGAAGACGGTCAATTCGAGAAAGCGCGCGATCGCTTTGAGGCGGCGCTGGCGCTCGCACCCGGCCGGGCCTCCGTCCTGGGCAACCTGGGAATCACGCAGATGAAGCTGGGGCAGTGGTCACAGGCCACCGCCGCGCTCGAGGGCAGCCTGGCCAGCGACCCGACTCAAACCGAGCATTGGGTGGCCCTGGCCCTGTCCAGACAACGTCTGGGCTTGCTGACCGAGGCGCTGCAAGCCTTCGAACGCGCCCTGGCCCTTGACCCTGGGCACGCCATCGCTTGGGGCGAAAGCGGCTGCATCCTGCGGGAATTGGCCCAGCTCGAAAAGGCCACCACACACTTCGAGCGCGCCCTGTCCCTGGTGCCCGAGCACAGCCTGTACCGGTACTACCTGAGCGCCTTGCGAGGCCAAGAGGGCCCTGCTCAACCCCCCCGGGCCTATGTGGAAAATCTGTTTGACCAATATGCGGAGGACTTTGATGCCCATCTGGTGGGTTCCCTGCAATACCGGGGCCACCGTCACCTGATCGAGCATCTACCGGGCCGGCCAGGCGCGCACTATGGCCGGGTGCTGGATTTGGGCTGTGGCACCGGTCTGAGCGGTCCGCTGATCCGGCCGCAAACCGACCATCTCTGCGGTATTGATTTGGCCGCCGGCATGATCGAGCAGGCTCGACGCACCGGCCAGTATGACCACCTGGAGCAGGCCGATGCCAGCGAATTCCTGGCGCACTGCCCGACGCGCTGGGATCTGGTCCTGGCAACCGACGTGTTCATCTACCTGGGCGCGCTCGACGAACTCTTCAGCCATCTGGAGCATCGCCTGGCCCCTGGGGGCTGCCTGGCCTTCACCGCTGAGCTTTGCGAGGACCCTGCAGCCCCAAACCGGCCCCAGCTGATGCCCACCCTGCGGTACACCCACCCGCTGGCCTATCTGCAGGACCTCGCGGGGCGGCACGGCTTGCAGTGGCTGGCCCATCACCAGGCCGCCTTGCGACTCGACCAAGGCCAGCCTCTGCCGGCGCTTTATGCCTATCTCCGCAAGGCCTAGAGGGCGCAAGACTGCTGCTCAGTCGTGCTCGTGAGCCACCGCTGCCGGATCCTGCGCCACGCCGGTAGCCTGCTCACGCGCCAGTGAGCGAAGCATGCGCTTTTCCTGAAAGTTCAGGCTGCGACCAAGGGCATTCTTGGCGCGCACCAGCAGCTCGCGGTCGACCTCGGGCGGTAAGCCGCGCTGTCCAGGCAACTCTTCGCGCAGCGTGTCCTGATCATCGGCCACCAGATCCTCCCACCAGGACCGAACCACAGTCCTGAGCGAGGCATCGAGCTCATCGCTGACCGGCTCCTCGGCACCGGTCACATGACGGCCAGACAGGATTTGCGCCCATTCGGAGGACCGCACCAGAATGCGACGATCCGCCTCGCGCAGCAAACGCGCCCAGGTCGGATCCTGCTGCATCAGACGTGGCATCGACTGTGCACGCTCATCGGCCAACAGATAAACCGACACGCCGGCAAGCTTGGCCGCTTCAATGACTGTCATCAGGCGGTCGTCATCACTGGCAATACAAACTGCATCCACGCGCCCGCCGCCCACCAGGGCTTGCAAATCCGCAGCCAGCTGGCGTACCAGCGCCACACTGTCGGCATCAGCTGCCGGCACGAGGCGCAGCGTCTGCTCATCAACCACCGCCTGATCGTCCCGATCGGCGTACCAATAGGTGCGCATCAGATGGCCCCGCACGCCGCTGCGCATCAGGACATGGCGAAGCCAATCATTCCAGCCTTCGCGAGCCGGTCCTTCGCGCGATTCCGATTCGTCCTGTCTCGCCAGCCACCGCAAATAACGCGCGTCGACCAGCGCGACCAAATTGGACTCGGCGAAGGAGCCCCGATGGAAGGGTTTTACAAAGGAATTCATGGTTGAGCCCAAAAATAGGAGATAGATAAATTCCCGTAGCATTGGGAGTCTCGGCCACCCGCATGACACCTGCGGGCGCCGAGCGACCCTATTTTAGGCCTGACCTAACCCAGACGGCCAGCTCAGCCCTGCGGCTGCAGGGCTGCTAACGTCAGGCCAAGGCCTTAAGCGCCGCCGGGTTGACCGACACGGCCACAGGACGGGACAACATCTCGATCAGCACCATGGCTCTGAGCTGGCCATCGGCCATCTGGAAGATGCCCTCTACCCCGGCAAACGGGCCTTCGGTCATGCGAACCAACTGACCCGACTGGAACAGCCGCTTGGCCTCAGACGTCTGGGCCTCACGTTCGCGCAGGGCTGCAATCAGCTCATCGCTCACGCGGGCTGGCTCGGACCCGAATCGCACCAGCCGCGCCACACCACGGGTGGAATGAATCGGAGCCCAACTGCGGGCCTTGCAGTCCGTGTCCAGTTGGACAAACAAGTAGCGGGTAAACAGCGGCTCCTCGGTCACTGAGAGGACCCCTCGACGAACCTTCTCTGCGCGAAAGACCGGCAAATAGCAGGGGTAGAGCTGCCGCTCGAGATTCTCCAGGGCCACCTTCTCCTGACGGGGCTTGGCGTGGACGAGATACCAATGTGCGCTCATCCGACTATTGTCTCCAATTTGGCAACGCATTCAAAATACCCGACAGAACGGCTCGAAACGCGTCGGGACGCTCAAACTGGACCCAGTGTCCGGCATCGGCAACGGCGTGCAGGGCTACAAATCCTGGGCACTGACGCAGCACCGCTTCGATAGCCGGAACTTGGTGTCGATAGTAGCGATCCTGCTCACCATAGATTCCATGGACGGGTATCTGGACGTGCCGCAAAGCCCGGGCCAACACGTCGGTTCGGGACAGACGCCTGCTCGGTAATCGGTCGCGTTCAGCATTGAGTTCTTGCAAGCGACAAGCCAGCGGAGAGAGAGAAGTCTCCTGGTAGAACATCAGTTCACGCAGGTTGTAGCGATGCACGGCCTGGCGCTCGGCGCCCTCGGCCAAATGACGCCAGGCCTTGGGCTTGAGGGGTTCCAGAGCCGGTCGTCCCAGGCCGGGGGGGGCCACCAAAACCAACCCTCGCGCCCGGGCCGGTTCAGCCCGGGCCCACAAACCCGCCACCATGGCCCCGAAGGAAAACCCGATCAGGTCACAGACCTGCTGGCCCAGCAGCCTTTGCAGACCTTCCTCGAGCACATCGGGCATGGCATCGGCATCGCGACCCAACGGCGGCAAGTCTGAATCACCAAAGCCCGGCAGGTCAGGGGCCAGGACGACGTGCCCGCGCTCCAGCAGCGGCTCAATCGTGCGCAGCCAATGCGTCCAACTGCCGCTGCCTCCATGCAGAAGCACGACCGCCCGATCCCGACCAAGCGCACCCCAGACGTGCCAGACCAGTTGTCCAGCACCGCAAGGCGTTCTGAGGATACGGCCACCGGCCAGCAGATCGGCCGCCTCAGAGGGTAAGGTGCGGTTCATCGGATCTGCTCAGACGCCCGAGACACATGAGCCCGTCGCAACAAAAGAGTCCATCAGGCCTCACGAACCGGGCCTCGCGAACCCTTAAGGGCAGATCGCTGGGCCTTGCCCTGCAGTCGCCGCAATCGGGAAGCCTGCGTGGGTCGGGTGGGCCTGCGCGGCTTGGGATTGGGCCCATGGGCATCCACCCAGGCCTGCAAGCGGGCCATGGCCGCCGCCCGATTGGCCTCCTGAGTCCGGTGCTGCTGAGCCTTGAGCACCAGCACGCCCTCCTGGGTGATGCGGCTGTCACCACTGGCCAACAGACGCTCTTTAACCGCCTCCGGTAATGAGGAGGCCCGGATGTCAAAGCGCAGGTGAATGGCCGAGGAGACCTTGTTGACGTTCTGCCCGCCCGCTCCCTGGGCACGCACGGCGGTCCATTGCACCTGCCGCTCGTCAATGGTGTATCGACTTCCCGCATCCGTGCTCATCACCCCATTGTGCCGCGAGGCGCGGTAGGGTGGCAGCCCCGTGGCCAGCGTTTCGCGCAGGCATACGCATAGGACTCGTACGGCTCAGAGGCTGTCGAGAAAAGTCTCCAGCATTTGCGCAAACGTTTGCGGCTTTTCCACCGCACTGAGGTGCGCGGCTTCAAGGGTGCGCAGCTTTGCCCCGGCAATCTCTGCCACGATGCGCTCGGAGGCCGACACCGGCGTAGCCTCATCCAGCGTGCCGGCGATCACCAGCGCTGGGCAGGCGATGCGAGCGTTGCTCTGCCGAAAATCAATGGCAGCCACCGCCTCGCAGGCGGCCGCATAGGCCGAGGCTGACATCGCCTCGAGTTGCCCTCGCAAGCGGGCGACCTGCGCGGCACCACCGCCAAGCAGGTCCTCGCGAAAGGACGGGGTGAACCAGCGCTGCATGGCGCCGGCCGCAATGGCCGACAAGCCTTGCTGGCGCACCGTCTCGATCCGCGCCTGCCACAACGCACGGGCCGTCTCGTCATAGCAGCTGGCAGAGTTGGCGATCGTGATGCTGCGAACCGCCTTCGGATATCTGGCAGCCAAAGCCTGCGCGGTCATGCCGCCCATGCTCAGGCCGACAAAATGCACAGGCCCCTGACCAAGCTCGGCCAACAGGGCGGCTGCATCGTCGGCCAAACTGTCGATACCGAAGGGGCCCGGCACCTCGGGCGAACGCCCGTGACCTCGGTGGTCATAGCGCACCACCGTCCAGCGCTGCTGCAGGTGCTCGGCCACCGCATCCCACATGCTCAGATCGCAGCCGAGCGCATGACTGAACACCACACAGGGCCCCTGCCCCTGACGAATGGTATGCAAACGGGGAGCGTTCATGGCTGGGCAACTCCAAAAAAGCAAAGCGGGATCAACAAGGGGGAGGCCATGGACCTAGTCCTTTTTGGGCGGCAACAGACCGCGCTCACGCAAAATCTCGGCAGCGATCGAAAAGGCATGATTGGCAGCCGGCACGCCGCAATAGATGGCGGCCTGCAGGATCACCTCTTTGATTTCCTGTGGGCTGAGCCGGGAGTCCTCGGCGCCATCCAGCGCTGCCCGGGTGTGCATGGCAAATTCTTCCCAGGCTTTCAGCGCAATCAGACTCGAGAGCACCATCAGGCGCCGGGTCTTGTCGCCCAAAGCGGGCCGACCCCAGATCTCATACCAGGCGTAGCGGGTGATCAGGTGCTGGAAGTCACGGTTGAAGTCATTGGCGTTGGCCAAGGACCGGTCGACCCAGGCATCGCCGAGCACCCGCCGACGATTGGACAGGCCTTGTTCATAACTCGAATCGTTGGCGGGCGTCTGCTGCGTCATGTCAATCTCCTTACTTTAGCGCTCAGGCCAGGCCCTGATCGCGCCAACTTTGCAACTGCTTTCTGACCTGGGCCGCGGCATGCTCGGCCAAGCCCACCGAAAACCATTCGTCGGCCGCATCGCTGGGCAACTGCTCGCGCAGGACCTGAATATTGCTGCGCATGCGGGCCACATCCACCTGCAGAACGGGCAGGGTCTGGGCCATAGCACGCGCTGCGCCATGGGTGCTCATCAACAGTCCCGGCCATTCAGCCAGCTCGGCCTGCCAGTTGCCCAGCGCACGTTCATGCTCCTGCACCAGGGTCCCCAGCAAGGCAGACACGCGAGCCGGTGCGCGCTGGGCCGCAGCCAGAGTCACCATGCAGGCCACCGGATTGCGTTTGTGGGGCATGGCCGACGACCCACCCCGGCCGTCTTCGGCGGGCTCGGCCAGCTCAGCCACTTCAAACTGACCCATGAGCGCGATATCCCGCGCCACCTTGCCCAAACTGCCGACCAGCAAGCCCAATTCGCAGGCCAAAGCCACCCATCGGTCGCGCTGCGTATGCCAGCTGGAGCCGGGATCGCGCAGGCCAAGTTCGGCGGCCATCAGAGCGGCCACCTGCGGCCCCTTGTCACCCATCTGAGCCAGATGACCCACCGCTCCGCCCAATTGCAAGCACAGGGCTTCATCGGCCGCACGGCGCAGGCGCTGGCGACAGCGCAGCAGGGGCGCCACCCAGTGAATACACTTGAGGCCCAGACTGGTCACGGAGGCGGGCTGCATCAGCGTGCGCGCCAGCAGCGGATCGGCGGCATGCCGCTCGGCCCGATCCAGCAGGGCTGCGTTGATCAGACCCAGGTCCTCATCGATGAGCAGCAGAGCCGGTTTGGAGACCAAAGCCATGGCCGAATCGATCACATCCTGACTGGTGCTGCCCATATGCACCCGAGCGGCGGCCTGCGGATTGAACAGGGCCACCGTTTCCTTGAGCGCCTTGATCAGGGGAATGGCCAGACTGCCGGCACGGCCACTGTCGCGCGCGATGCGGTGCACATCGAACAGCTCAACCTTGCAGGTACCGACGATGGACTGCGCCTCCTGATGGCTCATCAGACCCACCCGTGCCTGGGCCTGAGCCAAAGCAGCCTCAAATCGCAACATGGCTGCCACAAATTCCCGGTCGCCCCAGGCACTGGTCATCTCGGGGGTCGACAGGAAGGATTCGAACACACTGCTCATCGAACCGCCCCCCTGAACCACCGTGAGAGGCCCCGATCGCGCGTACGCGATCCCCGTAGCCGAGCAACCCGGCCAAAACTCACGTCGGGCCTACTGTCCATCGAGCCGGCGCAGGCGCATCTGATTGGGCAGGGGCACCGAGCGTCGAAGCACATCCTCGGCCAGCCAAAGCGCCGAACGCCAGCCACGCTGGGCCACCGTGGGCAAAGGCAGTTGCTGATAGTCATCATTGAACACCTCAAAGCTGTAGTCGCCGCGATAGCCCAGCGCATGCAGCCTGGCCACCAAATCGGCCAGATCGCTGCTGTGCACCCCCTCACCCGGAAAAACGCGGAAATGCCGGGCGGTGGCGATACGCTCTTCGACGGACGGGATCTCCGTCCACATGAAGTCGGCCAGCTGCACCAGAAAAATCTTCGACGGATCGAGCAGTTCCAGATCGTCCAGCGCCGTCTTGGTGGCAAACAGATGGAAGCTGTCCAGACCCAGCCCCAGATTGGGCATGTCGGCGCGGTGGACCACATCCCAGGCTTGCGGGAACTCACTGATGCTGCGGCCCCAGGAAAGGGCCTCGAAAGCCACACGTATGCCTTTGGGGATGGCCAGCATGGCCAGCTTGCGCAAATCGCGCGCCAGCAGCTCGGCATCACCGCTGGCATGAACCGATGTCGACGAACACACCAGCAGCACTGGCGAGCGCAGCGCCTGGCACATCTCTAGCATAGCCTTGGCGATATCGACCTTGTAGTCGTGCAGATGACCTGAAAGCCCTTCAAAGTCCCGCAGCACCTGAAAGCCGGTGACTCGCAAGCCACTGGTCCGAACCGCGGCAACCGCTGCCTCCAGGCCTTGCGGATGACCCACGATGTCGCGGGCCGAGAGCATGATCTGGGTAAAACCCGCCTCTCGCACCGCCTGCAGCTTGGCCTCCAGGGGACCGGCCAGCGAGATGGTGTCCATCCCGAAGTCCCTGATGTTGTCGCTGAAATTCATCTCAAGCCCTGTCGTCGTGGACCAGCTCAAAGCTCACACTGCCCAGCCAGGTTCGCGTTAACGCCCCCCTGGCCTCGGTATGGACGGCCTTGGACTGCACGAACTCCACGCCGCGCTGGCTCAACTGGGCCACCGTGGCCAGGACATCGGCCGTGCCCAGACCCACCCTCTGCAGCTGCTCGTCGCCCTCGACATCCAGAAGTCCGGCCTCGGGCTCGATCAGTTGGATGTAGAACCGCGAGTCCGGCGGACAGGGGCTTTGCAGGATGCGCCCCTTGGGCAAGATGCCAAAGCGCTGGTCGGCCGGCAGCGCTGCAAAACCAAATAACTCCCGATAGAACTCGGTCCAATCCTCAGTCCGCTCGTTGCCGATGTACTGCACCACACCGAAAAAATGCAGGCCGGCGATGGCCGGCGGATGCGGGTCGGCTCCGGGGATCGGCACAAAGTCGACGTCGTAGATCGAAAACTTGTCGTAACGATCGACGAAATAAATCCGGCTGGCGCCCACCCCGTGGATGGCGGGAATGTTCAGTTCCATGACCTCCACCCTGGAGGGTACCGCCCAGGCCCCTCGCTCGAGAGCCCGGCGGTAGGCCACAGATGCATCGCGCACTCGCAAGGCCACTGCGGCCAAGCGTGGCTTCTCATCACAGCCATTGACATCAGAGCCCCTCGGTCCATGCGCATTGACGATCACATTGATGCGCCCCTGCCGGTACAAAAGTACCTCGCGAGACCGGTGCCGGGCGATGGGCCTAAACCCCATGGATTCGAGCACCTGTCCGAGGGCTTGCGGCCTGGTGCTGGCGTACTCGATGAACTCGATTCCGTCGAGGCCGAGCGGGTTGTCAGCCTCGACGATGTTTTCACGCTGTGCTGCCGGTGCTGTCGCCATGGAAACTCCTCAGAGATTTAGCCTCGAGCCAGGCCGGGAATGTAGCGCCTGCCGTCCCCATCCAATCCAGCACCCGTATGTTTTGAGCGATTAACGAACGATAGAATGCGATCATCGCACAAATAACGGGTTATCCCTTATCATGCCCGATGAATCTCTCGAGCTAAAGCCCAGCCTATTGCAACGACGCGATTGGATCGCAGGCCTGGAGAAGGGCTTGGATGTGATGGCCTGTTTTGACGCCGATCACTCGCGCCTGAACGCCAGCGAAGTGGCTCAACGATGTGGCATCACGCGCACCGCGGCGCGGCGCTACCTGCTGACGCTGCAGCATCTGGGCTTCGTGAGCAGCGATGGGCGGCTGTACTGGCTGACGCCGCGGGTGCTCCGATTGGGACAAGCCTATCTGGAGTCAGCCCGGCTGCCACGCGTGGTCCAACCCTATCTTCAGCGGGTCACGGCTGGCACACAGGAGAACGCTTACGTCAGCGTGCTCGACGGCCACGAGATCGTCTTCATCGCCCGCAACGGCTCCAACCGCGCGATGAACATCGGCTATGTCATGGGCGCACGGGTCAAGGCCGAGGTCACCGCTGCGGGGCTGATGCTGCTGGCCATGCGTGAGCCCCAATGGCTGGACAACTGGCTGGAGGCCCATACGCTGAGCACCTACACGCCCTACACCATCAACAGCAAGGAGCGCCTCAAACTCGAGCTCGCGCGGGTGCGCGCGCAGGGTTGGGCGCTGTCCGAGCAACAACTCGACCTCAATTACCGCGGCATCGCCGTGCCCATGCGCGACCGGCACGGCCAGGTGCAGGCAGCCCTGTCGGTCACCATGCCGATGGGATTCGAGTCGTCCAAGGATGCCGTCCACCGCGTCCTGGGCGTGCTCAATGAAACGGCCCAGGCCATGCGCAACCTCCTGTAGGCACTTCAAGTCTTTTCATGCCGACAGCGGCTCGCTTGCAGACCCTGATCGACCCAACCCAGAGCGAACAATCCCTCCTCAACCCTGCAGCAACTGCCACACCCGGGCCGGGGTCAGCGGCATTTGCAGCGCCGGCGCGAGGTGCGAACGCCCCGCACGGGCCAGCGCATCGGCCACCGCGTTGACCACCGCGGGCGTGGCTCCGATGGTGCCCAGTTCACCCACCCCTTTGACCCCCAGGGGGTTATTCTTTGACGGAATGCTCTGGTCCATCTCGGTCTTGAAAGCCGGGCTGTCGTCAGCCCGAGGGGCGGCGTAGTCCATCAAACTGCCGGTGAGCAATTGACCGCTTTGCGCGTCATAGACCACTGCCTCCAGCAGGGCCTGGCCGATGCCCTGAACCGCGCCACCGTCGAGTTGGCCGCGCACGATGGTGGGGTTGACCACACGGCCCACATCATTGACGGAGGCATAGGCCACCACCTGCACCTGGCCGCTTGAGGGATCGAGTTCGACCTCGGCGATGTGACAGGCGTTGGGCCAGCTCGGACCGGCCGCTGCGCTGGTGGAATCCATGTCGATGCGCTGCTCGGCCTGTCGCGCAGCCAGGTCGAACAAACCGATGGAAAGATCCGTTCCCGCCACGCTGAAGCGCCCCGCCTCATAGACTATGTCGGCCTCGGCCGCCTCGAGTTCCTGCGCCGCCAGCGCCTTGCCCTTGGCCAGCGTTCGTTCGGCCCCGATACGCATGGCCGATCCGCCGGTGAACAAAGAGCGCGAGCCGGCGCTGCCAAAGCCATCGCCCCGATCGGTATCGCCCATGACCACCCGCACTTTTTCGATCGGTACCCCAAAGGCATCGACCACCAGCTGCGCCAGCGTGGTGGCAATGCCCTGGCCCATAGGCATGACCGCTGAAAAAACCTCGATCACCCCATCGGCCCGAACCGACAGCGTGACTCTCTCCTCCATCTGGTTACCACCGGTCCACTCGAGGAAAGTCGCGATGCCCAGGCCTCGCCACTTGCCCTGGCGGGCCGACTGAGCCGCCCGGGCCTCAAAACCGTTCCAGTCGGCCAACGCAAGCCCCTGATCCATGATCGACTCAAAGGCTCCGACGTCGTAGACCTGCCCCATGGCATTGCGGTAGGGAAACTGGGCGGGGGCAATCATGTTGCGCCGGCGCAGCGTGATGCGGTCGATACCGGTCTGCCGCGCCGCCTCATCCATCAGACGCTCGATGATGTAAATCGACTCAGGCCGCCCGGCGCCCCGGTAGGCGGCCGTGGACATGGTGTGGGTCATGACCGCGCGGAAGTGATAGTCGATGAGCGCAATGTCGTACAGACCGGTCAATACCCAGGGGCCAATGAGCAAGGCGATAGCGACGCCGGTACCCGTGGCATAAGCCCCCACATTGGCGTCAGACTGCACCCGCAGGGCGAGGATCTTGCCGCTGGCATCCAGGGCCATTTCGGCATGGGTGCGCAAATCGCGGCCATGGGTGGTCGCCAGGAATTCATCGCTGCGGTCCGCAATCCATTTGACCGAACACTGCAAGCGGTGCGCGCAATAGGCCGTGACCACATCTTCGGGATAAGCGCCGGTCTTCATGCCAAAGCCGCCGCCCACATCGCCGACGACCACACGCACGGCCTTACGATCGAGCCCCAGGCAGTCGGCCAGGGTGTTGCGGGCCCCCGAGGGCATCTGAGAGCTCATGCGAACCACCAAACGACCGCTGGCCTGCTGCCAGGAGGCCAGCACCGAACGCGGCTCCAGCGTCAGCGCGACCAAGCGCTGGTTGATCAACTCGAGCCGGACCACATGCGCCGCCTGCGCAAAGGCCTGCTGAGCCTCGTCGGCCTTGCCGTAGCGCGCCTCGGCCACCACGTTGTCGGGCGCCGCCTCACAAATCGCCACCCGCCCTTGCAGCGCATCGTCAAGTTCGGTGACCGAGGGCAGTTCTTCATACTCCACCACGACGGCCTCGGCCGCATCGCGCGCCTGCTCGCGGCTCTGGGCCACCACGGCAAGGACCGGCTCACCCACAAATCGCACCCGCTCGTAAGCGAGGGCCCGCCGCGTCGCAAAGACGGCCGGAGCGCCCCCTGCACGTGTGAAGCCAGCCACGCCCGGTAGCGGTTTGCATCCGGCATCGACCAGATCCTGCCCGCTCAGGATAAGCAGCACGCCGGGCATGTCGCGGGCCTGGGTCGCGTCGATAGACATGATCCGCGCATGCGCATGGGGTGATCGCACAAAAGCCAGGTGCGCCAACTGCGAGGCAGCCATCTCGTCGAGCGCCACGCGCAGGTCGTCGGTGAAACGGCCTTGCCCACGCAGCAGGGCATCGTCTTCCATGCGGGCCACGCTCTGCCCGCTACCGAAGCGGGTGGCACCAAAAAGAGGGGCGTGATCGTTGCTCAAGAGAACTCCTGACGGGCTTGCGATCTGGCCAAGCCGATCGCACCCTGTAAATTGAAGGACACCCCGAAATCTTACCGGGGCGGACGGACTTTGCCTCAACGCCGGTCACAAGCCCGACCTCGGCCACTCGATCATGAGCGCCGCCTCTGCCTCGGGGGGGAATCGTGACCGTTTGGATCCCTGACGCCGACTCGCTGGCTGGCTGCGCGCTCACGTTTCAGTTCACGCCGGCGGGCCTCGTCAATGGCGGCCTCCTGGCGCCATTGGGCAAACTCCTGTGGCGTCTCCAAAGTGATGCGGCCAATACTGCCGCCGCGAAACTCGTGGATCACCATTTCAGCGGCCTTGTGCAGATTCAGGCGTCCGGCCGCAGCCACCGCCCCTCGCCGCCGGGCAATGGCCTCGAGAATTTGATGCGGCTCCACGTCTACCCCCACGTCGATGCGATAGCGCTCGGCCAGCAAGGCGCGATAGTGCTGCGAGAGCACCGCCAGCAACTCCAGGGCCACCTCCTGCTCGTCGTAGGCGTTACGGCCTATCGCACCACTGGCGGCCAACCGGTATCCACTCTCCTCGACGACGATGCGCGGCCATAGCACGCCCGGCGTGTCCCAGAGATAGAAGTCATCCTCCAGCACGATGCGCTGCTCGGTCCGTGTCACACCCGCCTCGTCGCCGGTCTGGGCCGCGCGTCGACCCGTCAAGGTGTTGATCAGGGTCGACTTGCCGACATTGGGAATTCCGCAGATCAACACCCGCATCGGCCGCGACAGACCGCGCCGAGAGGGCGCCAGCTCACGACAGGCCGCCACCAGCCGACGGGCTGGCGCACTTTGGCCGGCATCGAGCGCCAGGGCTTGCGTCTGGTCCTGTGCGCCGTAATGGTCCAGCCACTGCTGAGTGCGCGCAGGATCGGCCAGGTCCTGCTTGTTGAGAATCTTCAGCGCAGGTTTGCTGCGGGTGAGCTCGGCCAGCAGCGGATTGGCGCTCGAGCCGGGCAATCGCGCATCGAGCATTTCGATGACCACATCGATCACCTCCATGCGCTCGGCAATCGCCTGCCGAGTCAGGTGCATATGGCCCGGAAACCACTGGATGGTCATGGCAGTTCAGGCCGCCGTCCCGGTCGGCCGACCCAAACGATCAGGCGAGATGTACTGCTGTCGATAGATCTCGAAAGGCAGGCTGTCCATGGCTTCGATCCGCTGCTGCTCCCGAAGCGATGCCAGGCTGAGCTCTGCCAGCCTCTGCTCGTCCTTCGGATCCAGCGGCTGCCTCAGGAGCAGCTCTCGCGTCTGGATCGATTGCGCCCGCGCAAAAGCCACAAAGGATCGGTGATGGGACTCGACGACGGCTTTTAGCACCCGGGCCGAGGGCAGCAACTGAGGCTGATCCAGGCGCTCCCGGGCCTGCAGCAGGGCCTGCGCATGGGCGCCCTCCTGGCTCGAACCTTGTGCAAACTGATCCAGGCGCTGGGCGATCGGATCGAAGGCATCGAGCAACTCGTGCCCCCAGTGACGCAACTCCATTTGCGAGCTGCCTCGCTCGAGCATCACGCCCGGCTCTCGACCCCGGGCCGCCGTTCGGTGCTGGTTACGCGCCAGGGCCGCGATCTCGGCCGGCGTGTCTGGCGGACTGGGGCTGAACAGGGCGTGCAGCAGGAACATGTCCAGAAAGCGCATGGTCGTGGCGTTGATACCCAGCGGCTCGAAGGGATCGAGGTCCATCAGGCGAACTTCCACATACTCGACCCCCCGCTCACGCAAGGCATGCAAGGGGCGCTCGCCGGGGAAGATGGTGCGCTTGGGCCGAATGGTGCCGTAGAACTCATTTTCAATCTGCAGCATCGTGGTGGCCAGTTGGTTGTAATCGCCCCCCGGATTGCGGATGCCGACGGCCTCGTAGGCAGGGTATGGCCGGGTCAGGGCCTCGTGCAAGGAGGCGGCATAGCCCTCCAGACTGTTGTAACTGACGGCCAGTAGCGCCTGGGCATCGCTCTGGTAGCCCAGACGCCCCATGCGCAAGCTGGTGCCGTAGGGCATGTGCAGGGTGGGCCCATCGAGGCTTTGCAACTCATGCGGACGACCGGCCACGAAACTGGAGCAGACGGCGGGCGAGGCTCCGAACAGGTATAGCAGCAAGAAGGCGTGTCGCCTGAAATTGCGAATCAGGGCAAAGTATTGCTCGCTACTGACCCCGGGCAGTGACCAGTTGTAATGGATGCCCGATATAGTCTGCATGCGGCGACCGTACCGATGGCTCAAGCCCATCCGATAGACGCTTTTAGCCCGACCCACATTAGACGATCCATAACGGGCAATCGGGATCGTCTCATCGGGCGGCAGTCCGCAAGGCATGCTCGAGACCCAAAGCATTTCATCGCCTTGCCGGGCCAGCACACGGTAAGTGAACTGGTGCAGCACAAGCAATTCCTGCAGCACCTCTTCCGGTGATAGATGCGCCCCGGTCACCCATTCAATTTGGGATTCGCAAAAGTCCGTGGTGATATGCGGATGAGTCAGCGCCGAGCCCAGGGCCGCAGCATGCGGCGTGAGCGCCAGCATCCCGTCAGGAGTGACGCGAAGACTTTCCTTCTCAAGGCCGCGGCGCATACCGCGCAACTGCTCGTCATCGGCCGAAGCAAAGCCGGGCAGGAGGTTCATCACACGCTTGTCATTCATTGTTCTCTGATTTTGACTGATGAGGCAGACGGCCGATGGCCAACAGCTCACGCTCACCTTCCCTCACAGCCGAATCTTGCCACCGATGACCCCATTGCGCTTAGACGGGGGTATCGATGGCTCAGACCGCACAAGCGATTGCCGATCTGGCACGGTCAGCCGCAACCTTGTCCGACAGGGGCGCGGCATGCGTTCCGAGACCGGCCACACCGAGCTTCAAGGACGATCTCGAGCCAGGAGAAAAGAGGATCATGAAAGAACTGCACATGCCGCCTGCGCATCGCTCCCAACGCGAGGATCAGCGTCGATCCCAACGGGAACACGACCGCCAGCGGGAGGAAAGCAAACCCACCGAAGCACCGGATGTGGAGACTCGTCGTCCGGAGGATCGCTGGACCGACCCAATGAACGTCCAGCACCCGACCGGTCGGGGCAGCGCCTGAGCGATCGCCACAGACACGAGCCGTAGCGCAAGACCCGCTTAGCTGAGGACCCACTGCGCCAAAGTGCGCCGAAATTTCTCCACCTTCGGCCTGACCACATGCTGGCAATAGCCCTGCCCCGGATTGCGGGCGTAATAATTTTGATGATATGGCTCGGCAGGCCAGTAGTCTCGCACCGCTAAAACTTCAGTCACGATGGGCTGTTCATAAACGGACCGCGACACCAGATCGGCCATGAATTGCCGAGCCTGCACGGCCTGATCTTCGTCGTGAACATAAATCCCGCTGCGATATTGGGTTCCGACATCGTGCCCCTGTCGGTTCAAAGTGGTCGGATCATGGATCAGGAAGAAGATTTCAAGAATATCCCTCAGGCCGATCCGGGCCGGATCAAACTGCAGCCGGACCACCTCCACGCAGCCGGTCAGGCCGGTACAAACCGCCTCATAACTGGGCTGTTGCACTCGGCCATTGCAATAGCCCGACTCCACGGCCAACACCCCCCGGACCTGAAGAAACACCGCCTCCAGGCACCAGAAGCAGCCCCCGCCCAGGGTGATGGATTGAACTTGAGAACCTGTAGGCACGAGAAGCCCCCCTGCTGAAAAGAAGAGGAGGACTTTATCGCAGCGGCCTCCTGGCGCCGAAGCTGGCCGCTCCAACCCGTCGGGTCATACGACAATCGACGCTGTGGAAATCGGCGAATTCAAACCTCTGCTGACCGCGCTGGTGCTGCCACCGGCCCTGCCCCTACTGTTTGTTGGATGGGGCGCTCTGCTGCTCAGACCGGCCGGAGCTGGGCCGTTTCGCCGTCGGCTGGGGCTGACGGTCATCGTGCTGGCCGGCCTGAGCCTGTGGCTGCTCAGTTGCCATGCGGTCGCCGTCTGGCTGGCGCACAGCATCCTGCCCCAGGTCACGGCGGTACCACCGGGGCAGATCGTCCAACTGCGCGCGCAGGGGGCACAGGCAGTGGTCGTTCTCGGTGGCGGCGTTCTGCCCGAATCGCCTGAATACCAGCAGGCTCAGCCCAACGCCAGCACCGCCGAGCGGCTACGCTACGGCCTGAAGGTGTCGCGCGAATCCGGTCTGCCCTTAGCTTTTGCCGGCGGCGTAGGCTGGGCTGCCGCGGGTCAGGCGCATCACCCCAGCGAAGCGCAGGCCGCCCGCGCGCTGGCCCTTGAATACCGGCAGGACATTCGCTGGCTCGACGCGCAGTCCCGAGACACCGCAGAAAACGCCCGCCAGATACAGGCCCTTATGAGCGGTGACCGCATCGGCAAGGTGGTGCTGGTCACCCACGCTTGGCACATGCCGCGCAGCCGGCTGCATTTTGAGCGGGCCGGCTTTGAAGTGATCGCAGCGCCGATGGGCTTCGTGAGACCTCGAATGCGACCGGCCCTGGAATGGCTGCCGTCGGCCCGGGGACTGCTGACCAGCCAGGAAGTTATGCGCGAGTGGCTGGCCCTTCGTCTGATGTAAGCCATACGGGCCAATCAGGGGCCTCAGGGATCGACTCACCAGACCCCTCCAGGCTTGACGGCCGCGGGCGAGGGGTCTACATTACTGACCCCGCGGTCAGTAGTTGACGCCCCTCCCATTCTGTATGTCTGACTCAGCCCTGATCGAGCGTGTTGGTCGAGCGCACCGGCGAGAGCGCCGTAAGCACGAGCGCCCGGGCGAGCTTCTAGAGGCAGCCCTCGAACTTTTTGTCGAAAAGGGCTATGCGGCCACCCGCATAGAAGAGGTGGCTGAACGCGCAGGCGTCTCCAAAAGTACCGTTTTCCTGTACTTCCCCAGCAAACTCGAACTGTTCAAGGAAGTGGTCCGTTGCAATATCTCAAACCAGCTCGAGCAGTGGGCGGGACACTTCGAACAATTTGAGGGCAGCAGCGCCGAAATGCTGCGCCTGACCATGCGCCTGTGGTGGGAGCGGATCGGTTCGACCCGGGCCTCCGGTATCAGCAAGCTCATGATGAGCGAGGGCCGGAACTTCCCGGAAATGGCTGAATTCTTTCACCAGGCGGTGATACAGCCGGGTCACGAGATCCTGCGCCGCGTCATTCTGCGCGGCATCGAAAGAAGGGAATTTCGCCCCCTGAACATCGATCACGCGGTGCAGGGCGTGATCTCGGTCATGGTTTTCCTTGCCCTCTCACGCCACTGCACGCCTTTGAGCCCCCACCAATTCATGAACATCGAACCGATAAGCTATCTCGACGAACAGGCGCAGCTGATCGCACGAGGCCTGGCCCGAGAGGCCGAGCCGCCTTCTGATGCCACCAGGGGAGGCGTATGAGACGCGGCCTGCGGGCGGTCGGATGGGTAGCGGCCGCGCTCGTTGTCGCCCTGGCCGTTGGCGCCTACCAAACCCTGAAAAAACGCAAGGCCAAGGCCGAGCCTGCGGCGCCCACCGCCAGCCTGGTGGAGTTTGCGCCCACCGATCTGGTGGAGGTCAAATCAGTTGAAATCAAGACCGGATTGGCGATCTCAGGCAGCTTACGGGCAACAGACACCGCGCTGGTCAAGGCCAAAGTGGCCGGTGAGTTGCAGGGATTGAACCTTCGGGAAGGCGATGCGGTACGCGCCGGTCAGGTGCTGGCACGCATCGATCCGACCGAATACCAGGCTCGACTGCGTCAGGTGCAGCAGCAGGCCGATGCGGCCAAGGCACAAATCGACATCGCACAGCGACAACTGGACAACAACCGGGCCCTGGTGGCGCAAAATTTCATTTCACAAACGGCGTTGGAGGCCTCCTTATCCAATCTGCAGGTAGCACAGGCCAATCACAAGGCGGCTCTGGCCGCTGTTGATGTAGCGCGCAAGAGTCTGGACGACACAGCGCTGCTGGCGCCCCTGTCGGGGCGCGTGGCGCAGCGACTGGCGCAACCGGGCGAACGTCTGGCCATTGACGCGCGCGTGCTGGAAATCATCGACACCCGACGTCTGGAACTTGAAGCCAGCGTCTCGGCCGCGGAGTCCCTGCAATTGAAGGTTGGCCAGACGGCACAACTGCGAATCGAGGGCAGCGACCAGGTCCTGCACGGCCAATTGGTTCGCATCAGCCCGACCGCGCAAACCGCCAGTCGCAGCGTGCTGGCCTACCTGAGCATCGACAACCGGTCGGCCCTGCTGCGCCAGGGTCTGTATGTTCAGGGTCGGCTGGAGACTGGCAGCAAGCGTGCGCCAGCCGTGCCCTTGTCCGCCGTTCGCACCGACCAGGCCCAACCCTATGTGCAACTGCTGCGCGAGGGCAAGGTGGCGCATCAGAGCGTCCGGCTCGGCCCGCGCGGCACGGTCGAGGACGAGGAGATGGTCACGGTCGACCTGCCCGAAGGCGCGCAGGTGCTGCGCGCCTCGGTTGGCCCGCTGCGCGAAGGACTGTCCGCGCGCATCACCGCCTTGCCACAGCCCTCGGGCGGCAAGCCCTGATCCGGCTGCGCGCCCTGCCCGACCATGTGGTTCACCCGCGTCAGCCTGCACAACCCGGTTTTTGCCACGATGGTCATGCTGGCCATCGTGGTGCTCGGGCTTTTTTCCTACCAACGACTGCGCATCGACCAGTTCCCCAACATCGATTTTCCGGTCGTGGTGATCACCACCGAATACCCGGGCGCCTCGCCCGAAATCGTTGAAAGCGAGGTCACGCGCAAGATCGAGGAAGGCGTCAACTCGATCGCTGGCATCAACACCCTGACCTCCCGCAGCTATGAGGGCACATCGGTGGTGGTGGTCGAGTTCCAGTTGCACATTGAGGGGCGTAAGGCTGCCGAGGATGTGCGCGAAAAAGTCGCCTCCATACGGCCCAGCTTGCGTACCGAGGTCAAAGAACCGCGCGTGCTGCGCTTCGATCCGGCGAGCCGCGCCATCTGGGCCGTGGCTGTTCTGCCCGGCGATGCCCAGACGGCTGATGGCCGGGCAAACGCTTACAGCAATCCGGTGGCCTTGACCACCTGGGCAGACCAGGTGCTCAAGAAACGCCTGGAGAATGTGCGCGGCGTGGGGTCGGTCACCCTGGTCGGTGGAACGCGGCGGGAAATCAACATCTACCTCAAGCCGCAAGCCATGGAGGCGCTAGGCGTCTCCGTGGAACAGGTGGCCAATGTGGTGCGCAGCGAGAATCAGGACTTGCCTCTGGGCGCTGTGCGCTCGCTGGCGCAAGAGCGAACCGTGCGGGTCGAGGCGCGAGTCCAGCGACCGGAGGACTTTGGGCGATTGATCGTGGCCCGACGCGGCGGCGCGCCCATCACCTTGTCGCAGGTGGCCGACATCCAGGACGGCGCGCAGGAGACCGAAAGCCTGGCCCTGCGCAATGGACAGCGGACCCTGCTGCTGAACGTGCAAAAAGCCCAGGACGAGAACACCCTGGATGTGATCGATGGGCTCAATCGGACCCTCCTGGAGCTGGGGGCTCAAGTCCCCGCCGGCGTTCGTCTGGAGCCGGTGATCGACACCTCGCGTCCGATACGTGTGGCGGTGGACAACGTGAGCCGAACCCTGATCGAGGGCGCGGTCCTGACCGTGCTGATCGTCTTCCTGTTCCTCAACTCCTGGCGCTCAACCGTCATTACCGGGCTGACGCTGCCGATTTCGATCATCGGCACCTTCCTCTTTATGTACGCCTTCGGCTTCACGATCAACATGATCACGCTGATGGCCCTGAGCTTGTGCGTCGGCCTGCTCATTGATGACGCCATCGTGGTGCGCGAGAACATCGTTCGCCATATGCAGATGGGTAAAAGCGCCTATCAAGCCTCGTTGGAGGGCACACAAGAAATCGGACTGGCGGTGCTGGCCACCACGTTTTCCATCGTGGCGGTGTTCCTCCCCATCGGCTTTATGGGCGGCATCATCGGTAAGTTTTTCCATGAGTTTGGTATCACGATCGTGGCGGCTGTGCTGATCTCGATGTTCGTCAGCTTCACACTGGATCCGATGCTCTCTTCAGTTTGGCATGACCCGGCCATTCACGCCCACGGGCAGCCACCGGGGCGATCTCTTTATGACCGTAGCGTCGGCCGCATCACTGGCTGGTTCGACCGCGCCACCGAACGCATGGCCGGTGGCTACCAGGCCATCCTGCGCTGGTCGCTTGCCCACCGGCTCTCCACCCTGGGGCTGGCCCTGCTCATCTTCGTCGGCAGTCTGTTCATGGTGCCCCTGCTGGGCACCGAGTTCGTACCAAAAGCTGACTTCTCGGAGACCACCGTGAACTTTCACACGCCCGTGGGCTCATCCCTGGAGGCAACCGAGGCCAAAGCCCGGCAGGTCGATGCGATCGTGCGCGAGTTTCCGGAGGTTCGCTATACGGTGACCACCCTCAACAGCGGCAACGCACAAGGCAAGATGTACGCCAGCATGTATGTGCGCCTGGTCAACCGCGATCAACGCTCCCGCAATGCAGAAGACATGGCGGCCGCCCTGCGCCAGCGGCTCTCCCAAGTCCCCGGCATCACGGTGACGCAGGCGGGCCTGACCGAGGCGGTTGGCGGCAACAAGCAAATCGAGTTTTCACTGCGGGGCCCGGATGTGCAGGAACTCGAGCGTCTGGCCGAGCAGGTGCGAAGCCAGATCAAGACGATCGATGGACTGGTGGATCTCGATTCAAGTGCCAAACCGAACAAGCCCACCCTGAGCGTAGCCGTCCAGCGTGAGGCGGCTTCCGATCTGGGGCTGTCGGTCGGCCAGATTGCCAGCTCCCTGCGCCTGTTGTTGGCAGGACAGACGGTGGGCACTTGGCGCGCACCGGACGACCAGACCTACGACGTCAACGTGCGGCTCTCGCCTCAGGCCCGAGACGCGGTCGCCGACCTGCAGCGGCTGCCTCTATTCGCGACCGGTTCGGGCGGCGAGGCGCGACTGATCCGACTCAATCAGGTGGCCACCTTGGAGACATCGACCGGCCCCAATCAAATCAACCGCCGCGATCTGGCCCGCGAAGTGGCCATCAGCGGAAATGTGTACGGACGGTCCGTGGGCGAGGTGTCGGCCGACCTGTCAGCCGTGCTGGCCCGCACCGAATTCCCACCCGGATACAGCTACCGCTTTGGCGGCTCGACCAAAAATATGCAGGAATCCTTCGGCTATGCGCTGTCCTCGCTGATGCTCGCTGTCCTGTTCATCTACATGATTCTGGCCAGCCAATTCAAGAGCTTCCTGCAGCCGCTGGCGCTGATGACCTCGCTGCCGCTGACCCTGATCGGTGTGGTCCTGGCGCTGATGATGTTTGGCTCCACCCTGTCGATGTTTTCCATCATCGGCATCGTGATGCTCATGGGTCTGGTCACCAAGAATGCCATCTTGCTGGTGGACTTTGCGATCCGGGCCCGTGAGGAGGGACATACCCGCGAGCAGGCGCTGCTGATGGCCGCCAAGGTGAGGCTACGGCCCATCCTGATGACCACGCTGGCCATGATCTTCGGCATGGTGCCGCTGGCCTTCGCCATGACGGAAGGCTCCGAACAGCGCGCCCCGATGGGCCAGGCGGTGATCGGAGGCGTGATCACCTCCTCCCTGCTGACCCTGGTAGTCGTTCCCGTGGTGTACGGCTATCTGGACGATCTGGCCCAGTGGTTGCGACGACGGGCAGGGCTGAACGGGGCCGCCAACCGGGTTGGGGCTAACCCGGACAGCGACCGCTAGAATCAATCTTTAACCCAGTTATCCCAACCAACCCCACTCCTTCTGAAAGCCGGGAAACGCGACCATGAATTTCGAGCAAGCGCGCTTTAACATGATCGAGCAACAGATCAGGCCTTGGGAAGTTCTCGACGCGCAGGTGCTGTCCTTGCTGGCCACGGTCAAGCGGGAAGACTTTGTGCCCAAGCCCTACCAGGGTCTGGCCTTCGCTGATCTGGAAATTCCGCTGCCGCCACAGCGCCATCCCAGCCAGTGCATGCTCTCGCCCAAGGTGGAAGCCCGCCTGCTCCAGGACCTGTCGGTGCACAAGCATGAAAAGGTGCTAGAAATCGGTGCAGGCAGCGGCTATATGGCGGCCCTCTTGGCCCATCGGGCCCAACACGTCACAACGCTGGAGATCGAACCCGAGCTGGTTCGAATGGCCAGCGAGAACCTACAGAAAGCCGGAGTTCACAACGCCGTGGTGCTGGAGCACGATGGCGGGCAAACCACGAACCCGGCCGAGCTTTCCGGCCCCTTCGATGTCATCTTGATCAGCGGTTCTGTCGCCGAAGTTCCCGAGGCGCTCAAGCATCGGCTCAAACCCGGTGGGCGTCTGATGGCCATCGTCGGCAGCGAGCCTGTGATGAGCGCGACTTTGATCACCCGCGTCGGCGAGCAGGCCTGGCGAACCGAACAAAAATGGGAAACCGTGGCGCCCAGGCTGCGCAACTTCCCCGAACCCTCAGCCTTTCGCTTCTGAAGTCATGGTGCCACAGCTTCCCGCTCAGCAGTTCCAGGCTTGGTGTGCTTCCCGGACGGATCGCAAGCCCTTAATGCTGGATGTGCGTGAGGCCTGGGAAGTTCAGTCGGCCAGCGTGCGGGCCCAGGGCTTTGATCTGCAATGGATCGCCATGGGCGAGATCGTCCGGCGGCTCGACGAAATCCCGCGCGACCGGCCGATTGCCTGTCTGTGTCATCATGGCATGCGCAGCATGCAGGTGGCACGCTTTCTTCAACAGCAGGGTTTCGATGAGGTGGTCAATCTGCAAGGTGGAATTGACGCCTGGTCCTCAAGCGTTGACCCGACGGTGCCGCGTTACTGACCCCTACCCTTCAGGACTGCCATGAAAGCCCACCCCTTCAAGACCGGCACCTCAGGCCTGAGCTTAGGCCTGACCCTTTGGCTGGGATGTTTCAGTGCCAGCCACGCACAGTCCCTGGTGGAGCTGTACGAGGCGGCGCGCGATTTCGATGCCGCCTTCCAATCCGCACGCCTTCAGTACGAGGCCAATCTGGCCCGTGCGGAACAAGGCAAGGCCGGCATGCGCACCACGGCCAATCTGACCGCTGGCCTGAACTACAACCAGCAGGACAGCAACGCCGCTTCGTTGCGACGCAACTATGAGACCCAGACTGTCACAGCCAGTGCCAGCCACCCCATTTATCGACCCGCCAACCAGGCCGCCTACGATCAGGCCCTCAAGCAGGTCGAAGCCGCCAAGGCCCAGCTTGAGGTGGCGGAGCAAGAGTTGATCCTGCGCACCAGCCAGGCTTATTTCGATGTACTGGCCGCGCAAGACAACTTGATGGCCGTGCAAGCGCAACGCACTGCCGTGGCCGAACAACTGGCTTCGGCCAAGCGCCGCTTTGAGGTAGGGACCGCCACCATCGTCGACACCCGGCAGGCACAGGCCGCCTTCGACCGGATTGAAGCGTCCCGGATCCAGGCGGAGAACGATCTGGCGGTGCGGCGCCTGGCTCTGGACCAATTGGTCGGTCGCACCGGAACCCAGCCCCTTTCACTGGCCGTGCCGGTTCGCTTGACGCCGGTTGAAGGCGATGTCAATCGATGGGTTGAAGACGCGCAAACCCGTCATCCGAATGTGCGCAGTGCCCGCACCGGTCTGGAGATCGCTGAGTTGGAGGTTTTGCGCGCTCAGGCCGGCCACAAGCCCACCCTGGATGCCACGGCCAGCCAAACCCTCACCCACACGCCCCGGGGCAACGCTTCGAGCGGGGTGGTCAACCGCGTCAGTTCAACGGCCGTCGGCCTGAGCTTCAACCTGCCGCTGTTTGCCGGCTACGCCACCCAGAACCGCATCAAGGAAACCTTGGCACTGAACGAAAAAGCCCGCAGCGATCTTGAAGGGGCTAAACGCACAGTGGCCCAGAGCACTCGCTCGGCCTTCTTCAACCTGGTCTCCGGCCAAAGCCGGGTGCGGGCGCTTGAGGCCGCAGAGGCTTCGGCCCAGAGTCTGGTGGATTCAACCCGTCTGGGATACCAGGTGGGTGTAACGATCAACCTCGATGTGCTCGATGCGCAAAGCCAGCTATTCCAGACCCGCCGCGATCTGGCTGTGGCCCGCTACGACGTTCTCGTTGGCGGTCTGCGCTTGAGGCAAGCCAGCGGCATTCTCAGCCCGAACGATCTGCAGTCGATCAACAAGCAGCTAGCCCGGCCCTGAAAGGGCCTCGACCGCCTTAGGCGATCGATAGCAAACGCTCGGCGGTGGCACGAGCCGAACCTTTATGACGCTGGGCAAAACCCCTGGCCTGCTCAGACCGCTGCGCAGAGCGCCCATCGTGCATCCAGGCGTTGGCCTGCGCCAAGGCCTGCGCCAGATCGGGCACCCGGCAGGCGGCACCCTCGCGCACCGCCTGCTCAGCCGCTTCACTGAAATTGAAGGTATGCGGCCCCAGAATCACCGGGCAGCCGCAGGCCGCTGCCTCAATCAGGTTCTGTCCCCCCAGGGGCATGAAACTGCCGCCCAGCAAGGCCACCTGTGCAAGCCCGTAATACAGCGCCATCTCTCCCAGGGAATCGCCCAAAGCGATTGATCCAGGCTCGGGCAGCCAAGCCGACAGATCAGCGCCCCAGGCCGAGCGGCGCGAGACGCGGTAGCCCCGGCTTTCAATCAGCGCGGCGACCTCGTCAAAACGCTGCGGATGCCGCGGCACGATCAACAGGTCAAAGGGTCGCGAGGCCGGTCCGTCAGCCAGGGCTTTGAGCAGCAAGGTCTCTTCCCCTTCGCGCGAGCTGGCCAGCATCAGCAGGGGGCGCTGCAGGCATGTCCTGCGCTGCGCAGCCAGAGCAAGTTGCGCTGCATCAGGCTGCGCATCAAACTTGAGATTGCCCAAAATCGCCTGCACCGGCGCGCCAATCTCGCGCAGACGCCGGGCGTCTGCCTCGGTCTGCGCCCAGACAGCACTGAGCGCGCCATAGGCGGGACGGGCCAGCCCGGACCAGCGCAGCGCCTGCCGCAGCGATTTTTCTGAAAGCCGTGCGTTGGCCAGGACCAGGGGCACCGCGCCAGCGACGGCGGCAGCCACCCAATTGGGCCAAACCTCCGTTTCCATCAGCACGCCCAGCCGGGGCTTGAAATGTTCAATGAATCGAGCCGTAGCCGCCGGCGTATCCCAAGGCTGCCAGACCTGCAGGTCGCCCTCGCGCAATAACGTCGCCCCCTCGGCACGACCCGTGGCGGTGCCATGCGTGAGCAAGAACCGCAAGCCGGGACGCAGCTCACGCAGGGCACGCATCAAAACTGCAGCTGCCCGCGTCTCGCCCAGAGACACCGCATGAATCCAGATTAAATCCCGATCCAGCTCCGGCGGCTGCCGGTAATGGCCGAACCGCTCCGGCACCGCCTGTCCGTAGCCGGGCTCGGTACGCGCGCGTCGGGAAAGCTTGACGCGCAGCAGAGGCTCGAGCAGGTAGGTCAAAGCAGAATAAGCGGCCGACATCATGACCGGGCAAGCTCCTGCCAGACTCGCCACACGTCTTCAACCTGAGGGAAGGGCCTCGCGTAGAGGCTACGCTGACGCAGTCTGTCGACCGGGCCGGTGCGCCAAGCGGTGTCGAGGTTGTAAAGCTGCACATGCGGCAAGTCCAGGGCCACAGCCAAATGACTCAAACCGCTGTCAACACCGATCACACCCACACAAGAGGCCATGGCGTCGATCAACTCATCAAGGGAGAGTCTGGGCCACACAGACGCCGCCTGCAGCTGCGCCGCCATTGCCTCACTGACGTCCTGCTCGACCTGATTCCCATGGGGAAAAGCCACTTGCAGCCCTGCCTGGTTCAGGCAGTGCCCCAATTGAACCCAACGAGCCATAGGCCACTGCTTGTCCGCCCGTGAGCTTCCATGCGCAAAGACCACCGTGGGCGCCTGGGGCCCAGCGCGGCTTGCACTCACGGCGTAGCCCGATTCGTCTGCTGCGGTCTTCAGGCCATAGCGCTCCGCGTACGAGAGAGGGTAATCAAGCGCCTGAGCACAAAGGATGCGGCTTCGCTCGACCGCATGAACATGAGGCTTCATGTGGATGGCCACATCGGCCAGCCAACGGGTGGGTGCCTCGTAACTGGATCCCTCGGTTCTGTGGGCCATGGCAAAGCGCTGGCCACGATCTGTCAGGCGAGCCAGGCGCGCCACCAAGGCCGACTTGGTTAAGCCCTGCAGGTCAATCACTGCGTCGTACGCATGCGCGCGTAACTGGTCCCTGAACCTTTGCCATTGCGCCCGGGTCGACGAGGAAAAAGGATTGCGCCGCCATGCCCGGAGATTACAGGCCATCACTTGGTTAACGCCGGTGCATCGCTCCACCAAAGGGACGAAAGCCCCCTCGACCACCCAATCGATCACTGCTTGCGGAAAGGCCTGCCGGATGTCCTGCACTGCCGGCATGGCGTGCACCACATCCCCCAGCGAGGAGAGCTTGACAATGAGGACACGCATGCGCGTTGGCGACTCAGTGCGCCGCTCCTTGCACCTGAGCATCGGGCTTGACCTGGCGCAGCAGCGCCAGCATCTGCGTCTCGATCCGGTGCAAGGCCGCTTCGGTCTGACCTTCAAAACGCAGCACCAGCACCGGCGTGGTGTTGGAGGGACGGATCAGACCGAAACCGTCTGACCAGTCCACCCGCAAGCCGTCAATGGTGGACAGTCGAGCAGAGTCCGCAAATCGCTCGGTGCCCAGAGCCACCAGTTCGGACATCAATCGGTGGGGTTCGCCCTCCACGCAGCCCACATTGAGTTCCGGCGTGCTGTGGCTGCTCGGCAAGGCATTGAGCACCGCCGAAACATCGCGGCTGCGGCTGAGGATTTCCAGCAGGCGGGCACCTGCATAGGTGCCATCGTCGAAACCGTACCAACGCTCCTTGAAAAAAATGTGACCACTCATCTCGCCGCCCAAGGGCGAGTCGAGTTCCCGCATTCGCGCCTTGATCAAGGAATGCCCCGTCTTGTACATCACCGCCCGGCCACCGGCCGCCTCAATAGCGGGCGCCAACTGCTGCGAGCATTTCACATCGAAAAGAATGGGCGCACCCGGCAGGCGGGACAGCACGTCGCGGGCAAACAGCATCAATTGACGGTCGGGAAAGATGTTCTGGCCTTCGCGGGTGACGATGCCCAAGCGATCGCCATCACCGTCAAAAGCCAGCCCGATCTCGGCATCGCTCCGGCTTAGCGCTCGAGTCAGATCCTGCAGGTTTTCGGGCTTGCTCGGATCCGGGTGATGATGGGGAAACCGGCCATCGACCTCGCTGAAAAGTTCGGTCACCTCGCAGCCCAGGGCCCTGAAAATACCCGGCGCCGATGCCCCCGCCACGCCATTGCCGCAGTCCACCACAATCTTCATCGGCCGGGCCAATCGAACGTCCTGCACCATCCGATCGCGATAGGCCGGCAGGACATCGACGCTTCGCACCGTGCCCTCGCGCTGGGCCTGGGGCCAAGCCTGGGCTTGAATCACACGGCGCAGGTCCTGGATCTCTTCACCGTAAATGGCACGACCGGCCAACACCATCTTGAAACCGTTGTAATCGCGCGGGTTGTGACTGCCAGTCACCTGTATACCGCTTTGACATAGAGTGGCGGCAGCAAAATAGAGCATGGGCGTGGTGGCTAGGCCGATGTCGATCACATCCACCCCCGCCTGCGTCAGGCCCTCGATCAAAGCAGCACTGAGCGAGGGGCCCGACAGACGTCCATCGCGACCGACCGCCACCACCGATTCGCCCAGCGCGAGCGCTCTCGCACCAAAGGCCAGACCCAGGCCACGCGCCACCCCTTCATCGAGGGTTGTGGGTACTACGCCCCGAATGTCATAGGCCTTGAAGATAGACGACGCCACAGTCATGGGATTTCGCAAAATGGTTCCGGAGATAAAACGCCGTCCGCCCGGGCAGCAAGAGACCCGCTGCCAGAATGCCACTGATTTTAGGTGCCAGACCCGATCCCAGACCGGCCCATCGGTAGGCTGCCACCCAAGAAGCTTCATTCGCCGGGCTGGCCTTGCGATACAAGGGTTCACTCAGAACTTGAAAAAGACATCGGGATGCACCGTATGATTCGGCGCTCCCCGAGAGTCACCGATTCATCATGACGAGCCCTCCAAGTCCCCGCCTGGTCCAGGCTCGCTGCACGACACCGCTCGGGCCGGCCCGATTGCTGGCCAGTGAGCGAGGGCTGGCCGGACTGTGGTTCGATGACCAGAAGCACAGACCGGCGCAACTCGACAGCCTCTGGCCGCATGAGCCGTCGCAACCGTGGCTGCGACAGGCCAATCGGGAACTCGACGACTACTTTGCCGGACAGCGCAGCCGCTTCAGCCTGCCGCTGGATCTGAGCGCAGGCACCGCCTTCCAGCAGGCGGTCTGGAGGGCTCTGCTGGGCCTGGGTTACGGACAGACCTGCAGCTATGGTCAGCTGGCCCAAGGTCTGGGCCGCCCCACAGCCGCCCGGGCGGTCGGCATGGCCGTTGGCCTGAACCCCCTTTCGATCATCGTGCCCTGCCACCGAGTGCTCGGCAGCCGGGGAGAACTGACGGGCTACGCAGGCGGCCTGGACCGCAAACGGCGGCTGCTCGAACTCGAAGGGCAGACTTGAATTCTGCAACCGCTGCACCGCCCACCTGGATCGTCAGGTTCATCGCCCTGGGGGCGATCTGGGGCTCTTCTTTTCTTTTCATGCGCTTGGCGGTCCACGAGCTCGGGCCGCTGCCCACTGCCGCCTTGCGCACCGCTGTGGGTGCGCTGTTTCTCTTGCCACTGCTGCTTTGGCGGGGTCAGGTCATGCACCTCAGGCGCTCTTGGTTGCCCATATTTTTTGTCGGTCTGCTCAATTCAGGGCTTCCCTTCGCACTCTTTGCCTTCTCTCTGCTGAGCATCACCACCGGTCTATCGTCCATCATCAATGCCACCGTGCCGATGTTCGGGGCTCTGGTCGCCTGGTTGTGGCTGAGCGAGAAACCCGGGGTGTGGCGTATCGTGGGGCTGGTGCTGGGCTTTGCCGGTGTGACGGCGCTGGCCTGGGATCAGGCCGGTATCAAACCGACGGGTTCGGGGATCCACCCCCTCTGGGCTGTGGCGGCCTGTGTGGGGGCCTGTATCAGCTATGCGATGGCCGCCAGCTTCACCCGCCTGTACCTGCGCGATGTGCCTGCCCTGGCGGCGGCCACTGGCAGCCAGATCGGCGCCACACTGGGCATGGCCTTGCCCGCCTTATGGCTTTGGCCAGCCACACCACCTGGGCCTGTGGCTTGGCTGTCACTGCTCGTCCTGGGATGCCTGTGCACAGGCGTGGCCTACCTGCTTTACTTTCGTCTGCTCGGTGATGTCGGCCCCTCGAAAACTTTGGCCGTGACCTATCTGATCCCTCTGTTTGCCGTGAGCTACGGTGTGGTGCTCCTGGATGAGCACTTCTCGATGGAGATGGGTCTGACGGCCCTGCTCATCCTGTTGGGCACCGCCATGGCCACGGGCATGATCGATCCTGCAGCCGTGCAACGGCGCGGGTCGTCGACAAATCGATGACCATCGGCTGCGCCGATACACTTGCCGGGACGAAAGTCGTGGCGAAATAGCCTGGAGGTTCCACCTCGAAGCCATCGGGCTTGGGCGGAGCCACAAACCTGACGCTTGAGGGGCTTTATCGATACGGCCAAAATTCCGGCTTCAACGCCCGATGATGACTGCTCCATCTCAGATATGTCTCGCCACCTATATCGACCGCTGAACCTGCTGGCCATGGCCGTCGGCCTGACGCTGGCCAACCCCGCCCTTGCTGGCCCCCACGAACATGGAGTGGCCCAGATGAATCTGGCCATCGAAGGTGATAGCCTTCAGATCTCGATCAAGGTGCCTCTGGAAAGTCTGCTCGGCTATGAGCGAGCGCCGCGCACCGATGCCGAAAGGGCCGCAGCCACCGCCCTGCTCAAGCGCTTCAAACAAACGCAGCCGGTTCTGGCGCTGCCCGCCAAGGCCCAGTGCAAGGAAGCGGTACCAGCGCAGGTCAGGGCCCCCTTGCTCGAAGGATCTTCGGGCGCCACCTCAGGTCATGGCGATCTGGAGGCCCAATACAGTCTGCAATGCGCGCAGGCCGGCGAGCTGCGCGAGATGGATGTGACCCTGTTTGACGTCTCCAAAGGCATCGCGCGTGTGAGAGTCCAGGCGGTCGGCCCCCAGGGACAGTCACAGTCGGTCCTGCGTCGCAACAAGCGTCTGCTCAAGCTCGGCCGCTGAGCGCTGCCATGAATCCACCGCCCACGCTGCAGATTCGCGACCTGCATTTTCGCTGGCCGGGCCAGCCCGGTGAAGGCCTGCAGATCGATCACTTGCAGTTGGCAGCCGGCGAGCGACTGCTGGTGCACGGCGACAGCGGATGCGGGAAAAGCACCTTGCTGTCCTTGGCCGCCGGGGTACTGCTGGCGAAGGGGGGGCAGGTCAGTCTCCTCGGGCACGATTGGCGTGACCTTCGGGCCAGCCAGCGCGAACAATGGCGCGCTGACCATGTGGGCTACCTGTTCCAGCAATTCAACCTGCTGCCCTACCTCAGTCCGATCGACAACGTGGTACTGCCTTGCCGCCTGTCGGCACTGCGGTCGCAGCGCTGTCAAGGCCGGGCTGTCGAGCAGGCTCGGCACTTGTTGGAGGCCCTCGGTATTGATTCGCCGCTTTGGCGCCGGTCCTGCGCGCAGCTGTCGGTCGGTCAGCAGCAGCGGGTGGCTGCAGCACGCGCTCTGATCGGGCAGCCCGAGCTGGTGATTGCCGACGAACCCACCTCCGCGCTCGATGAACGGCGGCGTGACGAATTCATGCAATTGCTGCTGCAGCAATGCGAACAGTCCGGCAGCGCCTTGCTCTTTGTCACCCACGATCACCGACTGCGGGTTCACTTCGATCAGGTGCTGGACTTGCCGACCGCTGCAGAGCTTGGCGCATGAGAGGACTGTGGTCACTGGCCTGGCGCAGTGCCTGGAGCCGCCGCTACGGCCTGTCCTGGGTGGCGTTGTCCATCGCCCTGTCGACCTTCCTGCTGCTCTCGCTCGAGCAACTGCGCCATGATGTGCGACAGCATTTTGCCCAATCGGTTTCAGGCACCGACCTGATCGTGGGTGCGCGCACCAGCAGTACAGCTCTGATGCTGTATTCAGTCTTTCGTATCGGCAATGCCACGCAAAACATACGCTGGAGCAGCCTGCAGGCGATCTCCAGGGACCCCGCAGTGGCCTGGGTGATTCCCATTTCCCTGGGCGATTCATTCCGGGGCTACCCGGTGGTGGCCACCAGTGATGCCTTTTTCCAGCATTTCCGATATGGCGATCGTCAGCCGCTGGTGCTGGCCCAGGGCCGCCCCTTCAGTGATGTCTTTGACGCCGTGATCGGTGCAGAGGTGGCCCAGCGCCTGGGCCTGCGGGTGGGTCAGGCCATGACTCTAAGCCATGGCAGCGGTGCCTTCCAGGCCGCCGACCATGACGACAAACCCTTTACCATCACCGGCATCCTCGCGCGCACCGGCACGCCGGTCGATCGCTCGGTTCACATCAGCCTGCAGGGCATGGAGGCCCTACACGTGGATTGGGTGGCCGGCATGCCTTCACGGGATGCCCTGAGCGCAGATCAAGTGCGACACATGGAGTTGACTCCGCGCTCGGTCACCGCGGCACTGGTGGGTCTCAAATCCAGGGCAGCGGTCTTTTCAATGCAGCGCAGCGTCTCGGAATTTCAGGCCGAGCCCCTGATGGCGGTACTGCCTGGCGTGGCGCTCGATGAACTGTGGAACACCCTGGCCACCGGAGAGCAGGCCCTCGAATTGATGGTCTGGATGGTTGCTATTGTCAGCCTGCTCGGGCTGGTGGCAGCCATCAGTGCCGGGCTGGAACAACGCCGGCGCGAACTTGCGGTGCTGCGCTCTCTGGGAGCCGGACCGGCCCGCGTGTTTGCCCTGCTGCTGATCGAAGGTCTGGTCATCACCACAGCGGCCGCCTTGGCCGGCGTCTGTCTGACCGTGCTCGTCATCGTCGGTTTGGGGGACTGGATCGGGCAGCATTACGGCATCACCGTGTCGCTTCAAAGCCCGCTCAACAGCCAAGTCCTGATGCTCGCCGGCATTGTCTTGGCGGGTGTGGTCGCCAGCGCCCTGCCCGGCTGGCGCGCTTACAGGCTCTCGAGCGCCGACGGACTGCAGCCGCGACAATAGCGCCATGGATCACCTCCGACGTCAATGCCTCCGAGCTGGCCTGGCGACCGTCCTGACGGCTTCAGCTCAGGTGCTGGCGCAAGCGCGCGGCAACTACCGCACCCTGCAGTGGGACGACCTGCTGCCGACCGGTTGGGATCCCCGATCGGCCCTGGGGAGCCTGGATGTCAGCCGGATCCCCGAAGGCAGCGCCGAAGAACTCGAACTGCAGCGAAAGATGCGCAAGATCTGGGACAACGCACCGGTGCGGGCTGAGCTGGAGGGCCAGCGGGTGCGGCTGCCCGGTTATGTCGTGCCGCTGGAATACAGCACCGGCGCAATCCGGGAGTTTTTGCTGGTGCCCTATTTCGGCGCTTGCATCCACACCCCGCCGCCACCGGCCAACCAGATCGTCATGGTCAGGCTGCAGCGGCCCACCCGCATCCGCACCATGGACGCCTGCTGGGTGGCCGGGGTTCTGGGCATAGAGCAAAGCACCACCGACTGGGGGGTCAGCGGCTACACCCTGATCGGCCATCAGGTCGACGAATATCGCGGCCCGCGCAAGCCCTGAAGCTCGAGGTGAGAGGCTTGAGGCTCTTCAGCCGTTCTCGCGCAGCCACGCGTTCAAGGATTTGCGCTGGTACTCCTGGGGCCAGCGGCCGTCAAAAACAGACACCACGAATGCAGCCACCCGGTTCAGACGGGGTACCACCTGCGCCTGCCAAGCCTTGCGAGGGTCGCGTTCGTGACCACGGACTGCATCGGCCAAAGCAAGTCCTGCACTGGTCAAACCCTCGGACACCAAGAAATCCAGATCACTAGCTGCGTAGTAGACGGGGTCCAGTTCAAAGGCATC
>CAZATV010000022.1:0-37074 GCA_964488145.1 uncultured Polaromonas sp. | reverse complement strand
TGGGCAATATGGCCGATTTCGTTCGTGAGTTTGGCGTGTCGCATCAGATCAAGCTGGAGCGCAACTACCGCAGCTTTGGGCACATCCTGGACTCGGCCAATGCACTGATCAGTCGCAACGCGCAGCGTCTGGGCAAGAACCTGCGCACCGAAGCGGGGCCTGGCGAGAGGGTTCGCGTGTTTGAGGCGACCAGCGATTTTGCCGAGGCCCAATGGTTTGTCGACGAGGTGCGTCAGCTGGTTCGTGAGGGGACTGAGCACCGCGAAATTGCCTTGCTGTATCGCAGCAATGCGCAAAGCCGGGTCATGGAGACTGCCTTGTTCAATGCCGGCATCGCCTACCGGGTGTATGGCGGTTTGCGCTTTTTTGAACGGGCCGAGATCAAGCATGCCTTGGCCTATTTGCGTCTGCTGGACAACTGGCATGACGACACCAGTTTCCTGCGGGTGGTCAACTTTCCGCCGCGGGGGATCGGCACCCGCACGCTGGAGCAGCTGCAGGATGTGGCGAGGCACCGGGGCTGTTCGCTCCATGATGCGGTGGCGCAGCTGGGCGGGACGGCAGGCACCAAGGTGGGAAGCTTCCTGGCCCTGGTGGATGTGATGCGCGAGCAAACCTCCGGCCGGACGCTGCGCGAAATCATCGAGACCGTGCTGGAGCACAGCGGCTTGCTCGATCACTACAAGGCTGAACGCGAGGGGCAGGACCGGCTGGAAAACCTGGCCGAGTTGGTCAATGCCGCAGAAGCTTTTGTCACGCAAGAAGGCTTTGGCCGCGATGCCCTGGCGCTGCCGCTTGATGAGCAGGCCATGCTCAGTCAATCCCCGGTCAGTCAGGGTCTGGATCTGAGTCGGCCGGTGATCGATGAACCGCAAGAGGGGGCGTGGGCCGAGAGGGCCGGGGGTGACCCCGATGGGGCAAGCCCCACCGGGGAGACGCTGTCGCCCCTGGCGGCCTTCCTCTCGCACGCCGCGCTGGAGGCCGGTGACAACCAGGCGCAGGCCGGGCAGGATGCGGTGCAGCTGATGACGGTGCATGCCTCCAAAGGGCTTGAGTTCGATTGCGTGTTCATCAGTGGTCTGGAGGAGGGTCTGTTCCCCCATGAGAACGCCATGAGCGATCGTGAAGGCCTGGAGGAGGAGCGGCGCCTGATGTATGTGGCCATCACCCGGGCCCGCAAGCGTCTCTACCTCAGTTGCTCGCAGACCCGTCTGCTCCACGGGCAGACCCGATACAACCTGCGCAGCCGGTTCCTGGAGGAACTGCCCGAGCAGGCCCTCAAGTGGATTACGCCCCAGCAGTCCGGTTTCGCGGATCTGGGGCGCTCGGCCGATTTTGTCCAGACTGGGGGCGGCGCCTCAAGCCGCAGTGACTGGGCCTCGCGCATGGTGGCTTCTCGGCAAGGGGCTGCCCCGTTTTCGGGGACTCTGCCCGAGCGCAAAAACTCCGACGCCTTGGGTCTGAAGGTCGGTATGGAGGTCTTCCATGCCAAGTTTGGACAGGGACGGATCCAGATGATCGAGGGCTCGGGTGATGACGCCCGCGCCCAGGTCAACTTTCCGCGTCATGGCATCAAATGGCTGGCGCTGGCGGTGGCCAAACTGACCGTGGTGACCTGACCGGCCGTGGCCGGTCTGCCGTTTCAGGCGATCTCGTCCACCCGCACGGCCGGCGTTGTCTCGGCGGTAAAGCTGTCCCGGAAGGTGCTGTAGACGGAGCTGAAGAACATCGCCGCCATGATCAGGGCCACCGGCAGCATGACGGTAGCGGCCACTGAAGGGCTGTCAAACAGACTGGCCAGCAGGGCCACCACGACGCCGGCTATCAGAAAACTGCCGAACCAGCCCAAGGCATAGACGATGAAGGCCCCGATGTTTTTCCAGCAGGCCATGGCGCTGAAAAACAGGCTCTTGAGGGGATCGATCTGATGCCAGTGCACCAGCGCGGGCGCGTGCCAGAAAATCAGCGAAAGCGGGGCATAGAGTAGGGCGGCGGTCCAGGTGGCCGCCTGGAATTGCGGGTCGCTCACCACCTCCTCATCGATCTTGCCGCCCAGCAGATAAAGCCGCGCGAATTCGCCGCCGTCGATCAGCGCCGACAGCCCGATGACCACCGCAAAGCCCAAGGCGTACAGGACGCCGAGGACCAGCAGGGCGCGCGACTGCTGTCGACCGGCCCGAAAACCTATAGCCATGATGGTGGGCATCGGAAATCTCCCTTGCTCGGCTTCCCGCGAGGCCGCCATCAGGCCCAGCGTGGCGGCGGGCAGCAGAACCAGTGCCAGAACCGGCCCAATCAGCGGCACCAGACTGGCCACTGAAAGGACGGCCATGAACATGAAGAACAGCCCGGACATGGCCAGCGGCTGGCGCAGGAACAGGCGCATGCCTTGTTTGACCCAGACCAGGCCAGTACGCGGGCGAACCAGATTGAGCTTCATGGTCAGGCGCCTGTGGGTGGGGGCAGGTCGGGCAGCAGGGGATCTTCGATGCACTGCCGCAAGACGCGCTCGAAATGGCTGGGGTCATGGGCCTTGAGCACCGCAGCCTGCCGGGGCAGGTGCAGATCCCATAGGCGCGAAAGCCAGAAACGCAGGGCCCCGGCGCGCCGCATGGCCCCTAGCAGGCGACGCTCTGCAGCCGTGAGCGGTCGCACCGCATGGTAGGCCCGCAGCAGCGCTTGGGCCCGATCGGGATCGCGCACCCCGCTCTTCAAATCGATGCACCAGTCGTTCATGCAGACCGCCAGATCAAACAGCCAGTGGTCCCAGCCGGCGAAGTAGAAATCGAACAGGCCGCACAACCGTGCCTGCTCGCCGCGGCCTTCGAACATGACGTTGTCACGAAACAGATCGGCATGAATCGGTCCGCTTGGAAGACTGCGGTAGGCCGGCTGCTGGGCCAGGTGATTCTGGTAGGCCAGTTCCGAACGGATGAGCCGGCTTTGATCGTCGCTGAGGAAAGGCAGCACCACTGGAACCGTCTCATTCCACCACGCCAGTCCGCGCAGATTGGGTTGCTGCTGGTCATAATCGCGACCGGCCAGATGCATGCGGGCGAGCATTTCGCCTACCGCTCGACAGTGCCCTGGCGTGGGCTCAAGTTCGATCGCTCCAGGCAGTCGATTGACCACGGCCGCAGGCTTGTCGCAAAGGCGGTGCAGCAGAGGCGATGCCTGGCCCGCAGCCTGCGGCCCGGCTTGCGGGTCGGGCACGGGGATGCCCCGGCCGGCCAGGTGCTTCATCAGATGCAGATAGAAGGGTAGCTGCTCAAAGCTCAGACGCTCGAACAGGGTCAGCACCCACCGCCCCTGGTCGGTGTCGGCGAAATAGTTGGTGTTTTCAATGCCGCCGGCACAGCCTTCAAGGCTCCGCAATGGGCCCAGGCCCAGCGACTGCAGGAACTCGGCGGCTTGCTCGAAGGAGACCTCAGTGAAGACGGCCATGCAGGTCGGGGGGCGGGGCTCTCAGAACCGCAGGAAATTCCAGACCCGTGCACCGCCCTGGCCTGAACCCGGGCGGACATCCATGGGTCGCACCTCGTAGGCCGGCATATCGCCCTTGGGCTGAACCACAATGCTTTGCGTCTGGCCGCCGACCCGCAACTCGTCGATGCGGCTGCCCGCATCTTCAGTGCGGATGCGTTCGATGGTCTGGTTGCCACGGCCGGGCTCGAGGGCGGGTTCGCTGGGCCGCGTCGTGCCCTGGGCGTTCGCGGGCGCCTGCGCCCAAATGGCCGGAGCCACCATCAGGCTGGCGAGGGTCAAACCCAGCGCGCTCAGCCGGGAAGCGTTTTGCGAAGAAAACATGCCCCTATTGTAGGTGTCCCGGCCGCGGCCGGCCCGCCCGAGCTTGGTGGCCCCGGGGCGCGGGCTGCTTGCCTGACAATGGCCGCATGCGTGAGAAAACCTTGTTGCTGGTCGACGGTTCCAGCTATTTGTACCGTGCCTTTCATGCCATGCCGGACTTGCGAGCGGTGCCCGGCGATCCGGCCAGCCCGGCCACCGGGGCCATTCGCGGCATGATCAACATGATGCACAAGCTGCGCAAGGATGTTCGGGCCGACTATGCGGCCTGCGTGTTCGACGCCAAGGGACCGACGTTTCGCGATGCGGTCTATCCGCAGTACAAGGCCAACCGCTCGCCCATGCCCGATGATTTGCGCAGCCAGATCGCCCCAATTCACGAGGTGATTGCCCTGATGGGCTGGCGGGTGCTCGATGTGCCTGGCGTCGAGGCCGACGATGTGATCGGAACCTTGGCGCGTTGCGCTGCCGAGCAGGGGGTTGAGGTCATCATTTCCAGCGGCGACAAGGATTTGTCGCAGCTCGTCAATGAACACATCACCATCATTGACACCATGAACGACAAACGCCGTGACGTGGCCGGGGTGATGGCCGAATTTGGTGTGCCACCGCAGCGCATGGTCGATTTTCAGGCCTTGGTGGGCGATGCGATCGACAACGTGCCGGGCGTTCCCAAGGTGGGGCCGAAGACGGCAGCCAAGTGGCTGCAGGAATATGGCACGCTCGATGCCCTGATCGAGAGAGCCAGCGAGATCAAGGGGGCCGCTGGCGAAAATCTGCGCGCCACGCTCGACTGGCTACCGACCGGCCGACAGTTGCTGACCATCAAGACCGACTGCGATCTCACGCAGTATCTGCCCGGGCTGCCGGTGCTCGATGACCTGCAACTGCACGCGCAGCAAGACGAGAGGCTGCGCACCTTTTACGAGCGTTATGGTTTCAAGACGTTAGCCAGGGGTCTAGGCCCTGATCAAGCGGCCCAGGCACCGGGCGACTCCGGTGCTGCGGCAGAAGCCCCGCTGGTAGCGGCTTCTGCCGCGCCGCCGCGGACAACCCGCTACGAGACCGTGCTAAGTTGGGCGGATTTCGAAGCGCTGCTCGCACGGATCGAGCAGGCCGAACTGGTGGCCTTCGACACCGAGACCGATTCGCTGGACGAGATGCTGGCCCGGCTGGTGGGGCTGAGCTTCAGCCTGGAGCCCGGACAGGCGGCCTACGTTCCCCTGGCCCATGACTACCCCGGCGCCCCGGATCAGCTGCCTTTGCCGCAGGTGCTCGATCGGCTGCGACCCTGGCTGGAAAATCCGGCGCGGGGCAAGCTGGGTCAGCACATCAAGTACGACCGGCATGTGATGGCCAACCACGGCATCGAGGTGCGGGGGTATCTGCACGACACCATGCTGCAAAGCTATGTGTTGGAGGCGCACAAGCCGCACGGTCTGGCCAGTCTGGCCGAGCGTCATCTGGGGCGCGGCGGCATCAGTTATGAAGACCTGTGCGGCAAGGGGGCCTCGCAGATTGGGTTCAGCCAGGTTGAGATCGGGCGGGCAGCCGCCTATTCCTGTGAGGACGCAGAGCAATGTTTCGATGTTCATCGCGTGCTCTGGCCACAGCTGCAGGCCGATGCTGGCCTGCGCTTGATCTATGAGCTGGAGATGGCCTGCAGCGAGGCCCTCTACCGGATTGAGCGCAACGGGGTGCTTATTGACGCGGCTACCTTGGCCCGGCAGAGCGCGGATCTGGGCGCACGGATCGTCCAGTTGGAGGCGCAGGCCTTCGAGCTGGCGGGTCAGCCTTTTAATCTGGCCAGCCCCAAGCAGATTGGCGAGATCTTTTTCGGTAAGTTGGGTTTGCCGGTGGTCAAGAAGACGGCCACCGGTGCGCCGAGCACCGATGAGGAAGTGCTTGAAAAGCTGGCTGAGGATTACCCGCTGCCGGCCCGCATACTGGAGCATCGCAGCCTGTCCAAGCTCAAGGGCACCTATACCGACAAGCTGGCCCAAATGGCCCATGTCAGAACCGGCCGGGTGCACACCCACTATGCCCAGGCGGTGGCCGTCACCGGCCGTCTGTCCAGCAATGACCCCAATCTGCAGAACATTCCGATTCGTACGGCCGAGGGACGCCGTATACGCGAGGCCTTCGTTGCACCGCCGGGCTGCCTGATCGCCAGTGCCGACTATTCGCAGATTGAGCTGCGGATCATGGCGCATCTCAGCGAGGATGAGGCCCTGCTCCATGCCTTCCGGCATGGCTTGGATGTGCACCGCGCCACCGCCTCCGAGGTTTTTGGTGTGGCGCTCGATCAGGTCAGCAGTGAGCAGCGGCGCTACGCCAAGGTGATCAACTTCGGTTTGATTTATGGCATGAGCGCTTTTGGCTTGGCGCGCAATCTGGGCATAGAAACCAAGGCGGCAGCAGCCTACATCGACCGCTACTTTCAGCGTTACCCGGGGGTCAAGCGTTACATGGATGAGACCCGTGCCATGGCCAAGAACCAGGGCTATGTGCGGACGGTGTTCGGTCGTCGGCTGTATCTGCCGGAGATCAACTCGCCCAACGGTCCGCGACGCGGGGCGGCCGAGCGTGCCGCGATCAACGCGCCCATGCAGGGCACCGCCGCCGACCTGATCAAGATGAGCATGGTCGAAGTGCAGAAGGCCATTGATGCACAGCAACTTGAGACCTTGGTCATCATGCAGGTTCACGATGAACTCGTCTTCGAGGTGCCAGAGCATGAGCTTGACTGGGTGCGTACAGAGGTGCCGCGACTGATGGCTGGGGTCGCGCAACTGCGCGCACCCTTGTTGGCCGAGGTGGGTGTGGGGCCCAATTGGGAGCAGGCGCATTGAGGACCCCTGTCAGTCGATGGTCTGACCTGTAATAACCCTGCAGTTTGTTCAGCCGATCTTCTTCTTATGATGCGGGCTTTGCCAGTTACCCCAAGGAGCCCCCGATGTTGCATCCAGACCTGCTGAACGACAGCCACGCTTTGATTGACAGCCGCAGCAATGCACCGGCGGCTTCGAGGCGGACCGCGCTCAAGGCGGCCCTCGGTGTGGGCTATGCCGCCGCGGCCGCTCCGATCATGGCGCAGACCGCGATCAAGACCTCGTCGGAGGGTCTGCGGACCGGCGAGGCCACTTTTGAGGTGGCCGGTTTCAAGGTTCCCGTCTACTTCGCCGCACCGGCCGGCAAGACCGATTTGCCCATTGTGCTGGTGGTGCATGAGATCTTTGGGGTGCACGAGTACATTGCTGACACGGCGCGTCGTTTTGCCCGCGCCGGCTTCATGGCGGTGGCCCCCGAGTTGTTCGCCCGCCAGGGTGATCCCAGTGCCTACGGCGAGATTGCCAAGCTGCAAGCGGAGATCGTCAGCAAGGTGCCTGATGCCCAGGTGATGGCCGATCTGGATGGTGCTGTCCGATGGGCGGCCGCCAATGGCGGCAGTGCGCAGAAGGTGGGCATCACCGGTTTTTGCTGGGGCGGACGGGTGGTCTGGTTGTATTCGCAGTTGCGTCCCATTCGGGCTGGTGTGGCTTGGTACGGCCGACTGGTGGGCGCGAGCACGCCCAACACCCCCACACATCCAGTGCAGGGCGCGGCTGACATGAAGGCCCCCGTGCTTGGTCTTTATGGGGCTGCCGACACCGGTATCCCGGTCTCCACGGTGGATCAGATGAAGCAGGCCCTTGCCGAGGCGGCAGCCAAAGGCAATCAGGCGGCAGCCCGGTCCACTTTTGTGGTCTATCCGGATGCGCCGCATGCCTTTCATGCCGACTACCGCGCCACCTATCGCAAGGAACCGGCCGAAGATGCCTTCCGACGCGCGCTCGAGTGGTTTCGCAGCCATGGGCTGAGCTGAAGCCCCGGGGCTTGACAGGCTTGGGATAATTGCGTGAAAGCCGGGCAGCGTCCCGGGCCTTCTTTCGTGCGTCCAAGGTGAGCCTGGGGCGCGCTTCGGATTGACTTTCAGGCCTCGAGCCCGTCGCCCATGACTCTTCCTGCCATCATTGCCGCCACCCTCATCGCGGGGGTGGGTAGCGTTTGGATTGCCGCCTGGCTTAACCGCGGCTTGATGGCCAGGCGGACGCCGCATATGCTCAGTCTGGCTGCGGGGGCCTTGCTGGCCACCTCATTCATGCTGCTGTTGCCTGAGGCCTTCGAGTCTGACGTGGAGCCGCACTGGCTGTTTTCCACTGTTCTGGCTTCGCTCATTTTTTTCTTCCTGCTGGACAAGGCCGAGTTGTGGCATCACGGCCACGAGCACCACCACTCGCACGACGACGAGCACCACTCGCACGCTCATGAGGCGGACTCCCATCAGAACTCGCCATCCCTGAATTCGGGGGGGTGGGCTGTGCTTACCGGCGATGGGCTCCACTGCTTTGCAGATGGCGTCCTGATTGCATCGGCCTTTGTGGCCGACTTGGGTCTGGGAGTGCTGGCGGCCCTGGCGGTACTGCTGCATGAAGTGCCGCATCACATGGGAGATCTGTCGGTTGTAGGCGCGACCACCCGTTCAAGCCGATCGGCCCTGATCAAGGTCTCCATGGCAGGGGCCATGACCCTGGTCGGTGGGCTGGTGGGCTACCAGCTGGTGGACAGCCTGCAGGGACTGCTGCCCTTCTTCCTGGTTCTGGCAGCCAGCAGTTTCATGTATGTTGCCTTGGCCGACCTCATTCCACAGCTACAAAAAAGACTCAGCCTGCGACAGACCATCTCGCAGGTGAGCTGGCTGATCCTGGGCTTGAGCCTGGTCTCGCTGGCGTCTTACATCGCCCACATGGGTCACGCGCACTGATCTGCGCGCCTCGGCGGGCCCCAGAGGTCTCTGCCGGTACGGATTTTCTGGACCGCACAGGGCTTTCATCCGACAGGCCCTTGGGATGGTGGCCGCCAAGACGGCCGTAGCCCCCATCGCACCATGGTTATCCGTGGCGCAGGCTTGCTTGCGGTGTCATCCAAGCGATGCGTGTCCAAGTGTTTGCGCCCTTCTTCTGTTCCACCACGGAAAGGATGCGATCATGAAACACACACCGCAACAATTTGCGACTTGGACCCTGGCGAGCCTGGCCTTTTTGCTGGCTGCCGCGCCAGCCAAAGCCCAGTCTTACGGAGGTGGCAACGGCGCGGCCTGGGATACGCAAACGCAAAATCAGCCCGCCTGGCCAGGGTCGAAGGTCAGCAACTATGACCGAAATTTCCTAGTGCAAGCCGCTGCCGACGAGATGTTTGAATTGGAGATGAGTCGCCTGGCCGCCGAGAAGGCGTCTGCTCCTGACCTGAAGGCATACGCCTCCTCTCTGGTTGACCAGCATATGGCGGTGCAAAGGGAGCTTGGGGCCTTGGCGCAGGCCAAGGGCGTGACCCTGCCGGTGCGACTGGGAGCCATCCGCCAGCGTGAACTCTACAGCCTGGAGCGGCTGTCGGGCGAGGACTTCGATCGCGCTTACTTTCAACGCATTGCGCTGAGGGCTCATCGCCAGAATGTCCGGCTTTTTAGGGATGCCAGCCAGATGGCGCAAGACGCCGATGTCCGGGCCTGGGCTGGCAAGATGACGCCCGCTCAGGAGCAGCATCTGTCCGATGCCCGCTCGCTGCCCTCGGCGCGGCGTTTGACCCTGACGCCGATCGATCCCAACGCCATGCAGGGCGGGATGTAGCGCGTCGGCGGGTATCGGTGGCGCCTCCCAGGCGTCGCGGCTGAACGAGGGGGCCGTGGTGCGGGCCGTTAGCCGCGCTCGACGGGTCGGGCGGGGTCGCTGCACCACTGGCTCCAACTGCCTGCAAACAGGCGGCCCCGTCCCAGGCCGGCGATTTCCATGGCCAGCAGGTTGGCGGTGGCGGTCACGCCACTGCCGCATTGGTGGACTACGCTGTCGGCAGGGTGCTGCCCCAGAAGGGACAGGAATTCCTGGCGAAGCTGCTCTGCCGGCTTGAAGCGACCGTCGCTGTCCATGTTGAGGGTGTAGGGCCGGTTCAGTGCGCCCGGAATATGGCCAGCCACCGGATCGAGCGGTTCGACCTCTCCGCGATAGCGGGGCTGCGCCCGCGCGTCGACGATGGTCTGGCCTTGCTGACCCAATTGAGCGGCCACCTGATCCACTGTGATCAGTTCAGCCAGCGAGGGGCCGGGCCGGAAATTACCGGGGGTGATCGGCGCGGGGCCCAAGCCGGACTCCAGAGCGCCACCGGCTGCCTGCCAGGCCGCCAGTCCGCCATCCAGGACAGCCACCGCCTCATGTCCCACCCACTTGAGCATCCACCACAGACGGCCACAAAAACTGCTGCCCTGCCGGTCGTAAACCACGATCTGCTGACCCTGATTCACACCGACCTCGCGCAACCAGCTCGCAAAGCGCTCCGGATGGGGCAGTGGATGACGTCCACCGCTGGCCGGTGGGGGCTCCGCCTGCTGGCGCTTATCGCTCAGGTCAGCATCCAGGTCGGCGTAGATTGCGCCGGGGAGGTGGCCTTCCCGGTACTGCTGGTGTCCCACACTGGCCCGGGCAAGATCGAAACTACAGTCAAAAATTTTCGGCGGCTGAGTTTGTGCGATCAGGTTTAGAAGTGCATCTGCGGTGATCAATGTGTGGTGCATGGGAGACCTCAGGTTTCGGGGCCGTTAACGGCCGGCACGTGGCGGTTGCGCAAGACGGTGGCGGTGATGCCGCTGAAGGTGATGATCAGGATACCCAACCAGGCCAGGGGGGAGAGTTGATCGCCGAAAAGCAGCAGGCTGTAGATGGCCGCAAAGACGATGCCGCTGTACTGCAAATTGGCCACCACCAAGGTGGAGCCGCGGCGGTAGGCTCGGGTCATGCACCATTGGCCCACGGTGGCCAAGGCGCCCATGGGCAGCAACCAAAGGCCGTGCTCCCAGTTCAGCGGCGAGGCACCCCAAAAGCCCAGGCTCACCGCACCAAAGCCGAAGCAGGCCAACGAAAAGTAGAACACGGTTCGCTCTTCCGGTTCACCCATTTTGCCCAGGGCCGTGACCTGCAAGTAGGCCAGCGCCGAAATCAGCCCGGACATCAATCCGACCAGCCCCGCGAACAATTGGTTTTGCGCCAGCGTCGGCTGCAGCACCAGGACCACCCCGACAAAGCTGGCCAGCACCGCCAGCATCAGCGGCCCTTGTCGGTCTGTGCCGCGTCCGAGCAGGACGCTGCCCCCAATGACGAAAGCTCCCACCCAGATGCTGCTCATGTAGTTGAGCGTCATGGCCGTTGCCAGGGGCAGGGCACCAATGGCGTAGTACCAGGCGGTCAGTGAGGTCACCCCGCTGATGCTGCGCCAGCCATGCGCGGCCGGCACCTGTGTGCGCCAGCTCACACCACGCATTCGCATCATCATGCCCATGAGCAGCGCGCTGATCAGTCCTCGGTAGAACACCAGTTCGGCGGCGTGAAAGTGCTCACTGGCAAATTTGACGCAGACGCCCATGGTGGCAAAGGCTAGCGAACCGAGCAGCATCCACAGCGCTCCGCGCGAGTGCTGGCCGGCAGAGGTTGCGAGCGCCGAAGTCAAACGCTCTGGGTGGTCTTGGTGGCGCCCATTTCGCGGCGGTACCACTCGTGAAAGTGCTGCATGCCGTCTTCCATCGGGCTTTGGTAGGGGCCGAACTCGTCGTCGCCACGCTGCAGCAGGGCTAACCGTCCAGCATCCATGCGACGGGCGATTTCGTCGTCCTCGATACAAGTTTCCATGTACGCAGCCTGCTGAGCTTCAATGAATTCGCGTTCGAAGGCGCAGATTTCCTCAGGGTAGTAAAACTCGATCAGGTTGAGTGTCTTGTTGGGTCCCTGCGGATGCAAGGTGCTGATCACCAGCACATGCGGGTACCACTCGACCATGATGTGAGGGTAGTAGGTCAGCCAGATTGCCCCATGCTTGGGAGGTTCTCCCTCGCGATAGCGCAGTACCACATCGTGCCACTTTTTATAGACATCGGTGCCGGGCTTGCCGAGCTTGTTGGACACTCCAACCGTCTGGACCGAATAGTTGCGGCCCATTTGCCAGCGCAGGTCTTCGCAGGTCACGAAATTGCCCAGGCCAGGGTGGAAGGGGCCGACGTGGTAGTCCTCGAGGTAGACCTCGATGAAGCTTTTCCAGTTGTAGTCACATTCGTGCAACTGCACGTGTTCGAGGCGGTAGCCGGAAAAGTCGAGGTCGGCTCTGGCCGTCATGTCGGCCAGGTCGGCCGCCACGTCACGTCCTGTGTCCTCGAAGATCAGGCCGTTCCACTGAGTGGTTTTGTACTTGTTGAGGTTCAGACACGGGTCGGTCTGGAAATGCGGTGCGCCCACCAATTCGCCGCCGGTGTTGTAGGTCCAGCGGTGCAAGGGGCAGACGATATGACGGCCCGTGTTACCGCGCCCCTTGAGCATGACGGCCTGCCGGTGGCGACAGACATTGGAGATCAGCTCGATTCCGGACGCATTGCGAACCAGCACCCGTCCCTCCGTCTCCTGCGGCAGGGCGTAGAAGTCGCCCTGCTCGGGAATCGCCAGTTCGTGGCCGAGGTATTTCGGGCCTTTTGAAAAGAGCTTTTGTTGCTCTTTTTCGTACAGGCCGGGGTCAAAATAGCTGCTGACGGGCAGCTGGCTGGTCGCTTGTAGCAGTCGCAGGCTCAGGTCGGACATGATCGCGTTGGGACAAGGTGGCGCAAGCGGGGCCCGCGATTCTACCCCTGCGGTCTTTGCCCTTGCGGATGCGCGTGACCCAATTTCCCTACAGAACGTACCCTCTTGTGACAACGCTGGGTGTCAATTTCTATTCACGGGCGACTGATCGGCCTAGAATGCCTGAGCCTACCAAGCTCTCAACAAGAGACCGACTCGTCATGCCCCAAAGCCCCGAAAGCGCAATCGAAGAGCCTTCTGCCTTGACGTATGAGGCAGCGTTGCGGGAATTGGAGCAGCTGGTGTCTCGCCTGGAGTCGGGCCAGCTCGCTCTCGATCAACTTTTGGTGAGTTATCAGCGGGGGGCGCAGTTGCTGGCCTTCTGCCGTGAGCGTCTGCTTGCGGTCGAGAATCAGGTGAAGGTACTCGAAGGCGCCGAGCTCAAACCCTGGTCAGCCTCTTGACGCGCAACCTGCAAATGGGACGATGACGTGACAGTCCAGATTTCTCCCCTCGACCGAGGCGGCACTGGGTTTGACCTGGGGCCCTGGATGGTGACCCAGTTGGGGCGGGTCGAGGCCGCCTTGGATCAGTGGGTGGCCCCCGCTGGCGGCATACCGACCGCTCTGGTTGAACCCATGCGCTATGCGGTACTCAATGGGGGCAAGCGCCTGCGGCCCCTTTTGGTTCTGGCGGCCAGCGAGGCGGTCGACGGACAAGCGCAGGCGGCGCTGCGGGCCGCTTGTGCAGTCGAAATGATCCACGCCTACTCCTTGGTTCACGATGACATGCCTTGCATGGACAACGATGTGCTGCGCAGAGGCAAGCCCACGGTGCATGTGCGCTTCGGGCAGGCCAGCGCGCTGCTGGCCGGCGATGCCCTTCAGGCCCTGGCCTTTGAAGTGCTCGCCCCCGAGGATGGCTCGGTTTCCCTGGCCTTGCAGGGTCGTTTGTGCGGCATGTTGGCGCGGGCGGCGGGCGGCCGGGGTATGGCCGGGGGGCAGGCCATCGATCTGGCCAGTGTCGGGCGATCCCTTGATTCGAAACAGCTGCATGAGATGCACCGCCTCAAGACGGGCGCTTTGCTGCAAGCCAGCGTGCTTATGGGGGCAGCCTGTGGGACGGCGGATGCCGATGCCAGCGCAGCTCTGGCTGACTATGGGGCAACCATCGGGCTGGCTTTTCAGGTCGTCGATGACATCCTCGATGTGACGGCCGATTCGCAAACTCTGGGCAAGACGGCGGGGAAGGACGCAGCCCAGGACAAGCCCACTTTTGTTTCGCTGATGGGCCTGCGCGAATCACGCGAATATGCCCAGGCGCTGCTGGCGCGGGCGCAGGCCAGCTTGCGACGAAGCGGTTTGCGCGAGACGGCCGCTCTTGGCGCGCTGGCCGATAAATTGGTGCACCGCGTTTTCTAGGCGCGCCAGTTAGGGCATCCGATTACCTTGAGGAGCAGCTGATGCATCCCTTGCTTGAAACGATTGACAGCCCAGCCGATCTGCGTCGGCTCAAACGGGGCGAATTGCCTCGGCTGGCGCAGGAGCTGCGCGCCTATTTGCTTCAGAGTGTCTCGCAAACGGGAGGTCACCTGAGCTCTAACCTGGGCACGGTGGAGCTGACCATTGCCCTGCATTACGTGTTCAACACGCCGCAGGATCGCCTGGTCTGGGATGTTGGTCACCAGACCTACCCGCACAAAATTCTGACTGGCCGTCGTCATCGGATGCACACCCTGCGTCAGCTTGGGGGGCTATCGGGTTTCCCGCGCCGCGATGAAAGCGAGTACGACACCTTTGGCACGGCCCACTCGTCGACCTCTATCTCGGCGGCTTTGGGTATGGCGCTTGCCGCTCGGCAAAAGGGGGAAGATCGGCGTGCCGTGGCCATCATCGGCGATGGCGCAATGAGTGCTGGCATGGCCTTTGAAGCGCTGAACAATGCCGGCGTGGCCGATTGCGACCTGCTGGTGGTGCTCAACGACAACGACATGAGCATCAGCCCGCCGGTGGGCGCGCTCAACCGTTATCTGGCGCAGCTGATGAGTGGCCGTTTCTATGCAGCCGCCAAGAGTGTGGGCAAACAGGTTCTCAAGGCCGCTCCTCCACTCTTTGAACTGGCCAAGCGGCTCGAGTCCCATGCCAAGGGCATGGTGGTGCCGGCCACCCTTTTCGAGAACTTCGGCTTCAACTACATCGGCCCGATTGACGGCCATGATCTGGAGTCGCTGATACCGACATTGGAAAATATTCGCCATCTCAAGGGGCCGCAGTTTCTGCATGTGGTTACCAAGAAGGGCCAAGGCTACAAGCTGGCCGAGGCCGATCCGATTGCCTACCACGGGCCAGGCAAGTTTGATCCCGCTGTGGGCCTGACCAAGCCGGCCACGCCACCCAAACCCACGTTCACCCAAGTCTTTGGACGCTGGCTCTGTGACATGGCCGAACAAGACATGCGTCTGGTCGGTATTACGCCGGCCATGCGAGAAGGCTCGGGCATGGTGGAGTTTCATCAGCGTTTTCCCGGGCGATATCACGATGTGGGCATTGCCGAGCAGCACGCGGTGACCTTTGCCGCCGGCCTGGCTTGTGAGGGTCTCAAGCCGGTGGTGGCGATCTATTCCACTTTTCTGCAACGTGGCTACGATCAGCTCATCCATGATGTGGCCCTGCAAAATCTGCCGGTCGTTTTTGCCCTGGATCGTGCCGGGCTGGTGGGCGCAGATGGCGCCACGCATGCCGGCGCTTATGACATTGCCTACCTGCGCTGCATACCCCAGATGGCCTTGGCCTGCCCAGCCGATGAGAACGAATGCCGCAAACTTCTGACAACCGCCTTCGAGCAGAGCCATCCGGTCGCCGTGCGTTATCCGCGCGGGGCTGGCGCGGGTGTGGCCACCGAGCCAGGCCTGCAGGCCTTGCCCTACGGTAAGGGGGAGATCCGGCTTGAGGGTCGAGGGGTGGCGGTGCTGGCCTTCGGAACCTTGCTCTACCCCGCGCTTGAAGTGGGCCAGAGGCTGGGCTTGACGGTGGTCAACATGCGTTGGGTCAAACCCCTTGACGAGGCACTGCTGCGGAAAATCGCCGCGTCACACCAGGCGCTGGTTACCGTTGAGGAGGGTGCGGTCATGGGCGGGGCCGGCAGTGCAGTCAGCGAGGCTCTGGCTCGTGCCGGCGTGGTCATGCCGGTGCTGCATCTCGGGCTTGGCGATGAATTCATTGAGCACGGCGATCCAGCGGCTTTGCTGGCTGCACAGGGCCTCGATGCGGCGGGTATTGAAGCGTCGATACGGCAGCACTGTTCTGCCCAGTTGCCGGCAAAGCCCGGGCTCAAATCGGTGGCTTGATGGAATTCATGAGGTTGACCCCCGGTCCCGCCAGGCCCGCCCGCTGGGCCTGGATGCTGAGCCTGTTGGCTGTTTGCGCGGCCTTGTGGTCGCCGGCCGACGCGCTGTCCCAGGACATGGCCGAGGGTCGTTGGTCGGTCCTCTGCAGTGGCGGCACCGCCGAGTCTCCAGGGCCCCAGGGCCATTCTGGGGATGCCCATGACCCCTGTGGCGCTTGCTGGTGGCCGGCCCTGGTGTTGCCGTGGGCGGTCAGCCCGAGGGTCTTCGATGTGTCTCGGGGGGGCATCCCGGTGGGCCGGGCTGCTGCGCTCGACCCCGTGCCCCAAGCGCGACCGCCCTTCATTCGAGGGCCACCCCCGAGGGTCTGAAATGCCCGGCCGCCAAAACTGCCCCTGAACGGCGCGAGGGCTGAGGGGCCGGTCATGAGAAGGCCGGGTGACTGTAGGCCAGTAGGCCTGCTTTTGATTTCAGAGCCCCATCGTCAGCGTGACGCTTTTCCCTGTCCTGCCAGCTGGGCTGTTTGTGGCGACCGGAGCGACCGTGGGCGCCCATCCCTCGGCCCCGTAGGCAGCGCTCACGCATGCTGTTGATTCGAATCAAGGAGTTGAAAAATGAAGTTTCTTTTCAGGAGATGGCCCTCGATCGTGTTGGCCTTGTGGATCGGCGCGGCGATTTCACAGCCGACGCAGGTGAAGGTCGAGGGCGCCTGGGCGCGGGCTACCGTGCCCGGGCAAAAAGGTACGGGCGCTTTCATGACCCTGACCTCAGCCCAGGGCGCGCGGCTGGTCGCCGTGTCCTCGCCGGTGGCTGGCGTAGCGGAAATTCATGAGATGAAGATGGAGGGCGATGTCATGCGCATGCGTGCGGTACCGGCCCTCGACCTGCCCGCCGGCAAGAGCGTGGCCCTGCGTCCAGGGGGCTTTCACCTGATGCTGATGGAGCTCAAGCAGCCGCTGACGCGCGACAGCCAAATTCCGGTGACCCTGCGATTTCAGGATGCGCAGGGCCGCAGCAGCGAAATGCAACTGAGCGTCCCCGTGCTGCTGAGCGCACCGGGGTCGGCCGCGCAGGGAGCGGGCGGTCAGGGCCACCCCGGCGGCCATTCCGGTCACCGGTCCCACTGAGGTGGGGCAGTCCCGGAGGCGCCGGCTGACCTTCAGCCCCAGTAGGTTGATGCCCCAGGCCCGGACCGCTGAGGTCAGTCTTTGTCCTTAGTTTGTCTCGGTGATGAGCGCGTATCGCTGCAGGTCTTTGGTCCACTAGGGTTTCACCTAGACGCTGGCAGCCGCGGCCGCCGAACAATGGGCCCTAAACCCAGCTTGCACGCCCGTTGGCCGCTGCAGGCTGATCCCCGTTTCAGACAGAGGCAGGACAGGAGACACCCCGCATGCAAGTTCATCTAAAAATCAACGGAAACGATCAGCAACTCGATGTACCCCCCCATACCCTGCTGGTGCAGCTCATTCGCGAGAAATTGCAACTGACCGGGACCCATGTCGGTTGTGACACCGCTCAGTGCGGCGCCTGCACCGTGCTGATGAATGGGCACGCGGTCAAGTCCTGCAATGTGCTGGCGGCGCAGGCCCAGGGGGCTGAGATCACCACCATCGAGGGGCTGGCCGCTGCCGATGGCACCATGCATCCGATGCAGGCCGCCTTTAAGGATTGCCATGGCCTGCAGTGCGGCTTTTGCACCACCGGCATGGTGATGAGTGCGGTGGATCTTTGCAACAAGCATCCTGGCGCTAGCGAAGGCGAAATACGTGAATTGCTTGAGGGTAATCTGTGCCGCTGCACCGGCTATCAGAACATCGTCAAGGCGGTGCAGCAGGGCGGTCAGGCCATGAAGGCCGCCGCTTGAGGCGCTGGATCAACCCTGGTTGCCGGGCTGGTCTTGTGCCGCACCCCAGTTGCCGGCCATGGTTCGCCCCCCTAAATTCAAATTGGAGAGACTCATATGGGTGCTTCTGACTTCACCAAATTGCCACATATCGGCGAGGCCCTCAAGCGCAAGGAGGACTACCGCTATCTCACCGGCGCCGGCCAGTACACCGATGACATCACCTTGGCTGCGCAGTGCCATGCGGTCTTCGTGCGTTCGCCGCATGCGCATGCGCTCATCAGGTCCATCGACCTGTCTCGCGCCCGCTCGGCACCAGGCGTGATCGATATCTTCACCGGCGAGCAGGTGGCGGCCGACAAGATTGGCGGGCTGCCTTGCGGCTGGCTCATCACCAGCACCGACGGCACCCCAATGAAGGAGCCGCCCCATCCGATCCTGGCTCAGGGCAAGGTGCGATACGTAGGCGACCATGTGGTTATGGTGGTTGCCCAAACCCAGGAGCAGGCGCGCAATGCGGCCGAGCTGGTCGAGGTGGACTACGAGGTACTGCCCAGCGTGGTGCGGGCCACCCAGGCGGCCAAGGCTCCGGCACTGCACGAGCAGGCACCGGACAATCACTGCTACAAGTGGGCCATCGGAGACAAGGCTCAGGTGGATGCTGCTTTCGCCAAGGCCGCTCATGTGACCCAGCTGGATCTGATCAACAATCGGCTGGTGCCCAATGCCATGGAGCCGCGTTCGGCCATCGGCAGCTACAACCGGGCCACCGACGAGTACACCCTCTATGTGGCCAACCAGAATCCACATGTCGAGCGCCTGCTGATGACGGCCTTCGTGATGGGCCTGCCCGAGCACAAGGTGCGGGTTATCGCTCCGGATGTGGGCGGCGGCTTTGGCTCCAAGATCTATCTCTACGCTGAAGATGTCTGCTTGACCTGGGCGGCGCGTAAGCTCAACCGCAATATCAAGTGGACTGCCGAGCGCAGCGAGTCTTTCGTCAGCGATGCGCATGGCCGCGATCACGAGACCCACGCCGAACTGGCCTTGGACAAGGACGGCAAATTCCTAGCCTTGCGTGTGCACACCGACGCCAACCTGGGTGCGTATCTGTCGACCTTTGCCACTGCGGTCCCCACGATTCTGTACGCCACGCTGCTGGCCGGGCAGTACGCCACGCCTCAAATTTACGTGGAGGTCGACGCCTGGTTCACCAATACTGCGCCGGTCGACGCCTACCGGGGGGCCGGTCGGCCCGAGGCCACCTATCTGCTGGAGCGTCTGGTCACGCGCGCGGCTTGGGAAATTGGCTTGGGTCAAGATGAAATCCGCCGGCGCAACATGATCACTGCGTTCCCCTATCAGACACCGGTGGCCTTGCAGTACGACACGGGTGACTTTCTTGCCCTGCTCGATCGCAGCAACCAACTGGCTGACGTGGCGGGTTTTGCCAAGCGCAAGGCGGCAACCGAGGCCAAGGGGCTGTTGCGCGGCATCGGCTATTCGTCCTATATCGAGGCCTGCGGCATTGCGCCCAGCAACATTGCCGGCGCCCTGGGTGCTCGGGCCGGTTTGTTTGAATGCGGCGAAATCCGCGTACACCCCACCGGCAGTGTGACCGTCTTCACTGGATCGCACAGCCACGGGCAGGGTCATGAGACCACCTTCGCGCAGGTGGTGGCAGCGCGTCTGGGCATTTCGCCCGAGATGGTCGATGTGGTGCACGGCGATACTGGGCGCGTCCCCTTTGGCATGGGCACCTATGGATCGCGTTCGCTGGCCGTTGGCGGTACGGCCATCATGAAGGCTCTCGACAAGATCGAGGCCAAGGCCAAGAAGATCGCCGCCCACCTGATGGAAGCCAGCGATGCCGATATTGATTTTGTCGGTGGCGAATTTGTCGTGCGAGGCACGGACAAGAAAGTCCCGTTCGGTCAGGTGGCCCTGACCGCTTACGTACCGCACAACTACCCGCTCGACAAACTCGAACCAGGTCTCAATGAAACGGCCTTCTACGATCCGACCAACTTCACCTTCCCGGCCGGCACCTACATCTGCGAGGTCGAGATCGATCCGGCCACAGGGGTGGTGCGCATCGATCGGTTCACTGCGGTGGACGATTTCGGCAACATCATCAACCCAATGATTGTGGAAGGCCAGGTGCATGGTGGTCTGGTTCAGGGCATTGGGCAGGCGCTGATGGAAAACTGTGTCTATGACCCCGAGTCGGGGCAACTGCTGACCGGCTCCTTCATGGACTACGCCATGCCGCGCGCTGACGATCTGCCCACCTTCCAGCTCGACACCCTGGCCACTCCGTGCACCCATAACCCCTTGGGCGCCAAAGGCTGCGGTGAGGCCGGCGCCATTGGTTCGCCGCCGGCAGTCATCAATGCGGTCCTGGATGCCCTGCGTCCGCTGGGCGTGAAAGACCTAGACATGCCGGCCACGCCGGCTCGCGTCTGGCAGGCCATCGCCGCTGCCAAGCACTGAATAAGAACAGGAGACTTTGATATGTATCCCTTCACACTAGAGCGCCCCCAATCTACCGCCGACGCCGTGCGCCTGGCCTCGGCCGGCGGTCGTCCCCTGGCCGGTGGTCAGACCCTGCTGGCTTCGATGAAGCTCAGGCTGAGCCAGTCGGACCAGTTGGTGGATCTGGCGGGTATCAAGGAGCTCACTGGCATTTGTCGTGATGGCAATGCCCTGGTCATCGGGGCGATGACCCGTCATGCTGAAGTGGCCAGCAATGCCGACGTCAAGTCGCTCATTCCGGCCTTGGCTGATCTGGCCAACCATATTGGCGACCGTCAGGTTCGGGCGATGGGCACACTGGGCGGCTCGGTGGCCAATAACGACCCGGCGGCCTGCTATCCCAGCGCGGTGCTGGCCCTCGGTGCGACGGTACACACCACCAGCCGCAAGATTGCTGCCGACGACTTTTTCAAGGGGATGTTTGCCACGGCGCTGGGCGACGGTGAACTCATCACCGCCATCAGTTTTCCAGTACCGCAGCGCGCGGCTTACATGAAATTCAAGCAGCCGGCTTCTCGCTTTGCGATGGTGGGCGTATTCGTGGCCCAGTTTGCCAGCGGTGTGCGGGTGGCGGTCACCGGTGCCTCCAGTGACGGTGTGTTCCGACATGCAGGCCTGGAGAAGGCCCTCTCGGCAAGCTTTACCCCGCAGGCTGCGGCGGCGGTCAAGATCGATGCGGCCGGTCTGAACGAGGACATTCATGGGACGGCGGCTTACCGCGCCAACCTGATCAGCGTGCAGACGCAGCGGGCGGTAGCCAAGGCTCTGGCCTGATTCTTCGGCAGACCAGGGCTTGCGGCCCTGGTTTCTGAACCCATCCCGATCGTTCGCAGGGATCATTTCGGATGCAAATGTCAGGAATTCCCTTTGGGGTGACCGACTGGTCAGAGGTGGAGCGCACTGAACATCCCGGCGTGACTGGGCGGGCGTTCTGGCGCACCCGGCACTTCGGCTCGATCCGCGTACGCATGGTGGAATACACGCCCGGCTATCTGGCTGACCACTGGTGTGTCAAAGGCCATGTGCTGCTCTGTACCGAGGGCGAGCTTCATACCGAGTTGGAAGACGGTCGCACCTTCACACTACGGCCTGGCATGAGTTACCAGGTGGGTGATCATCAGGAGGCCCATCGCTCCCATACAGAGATTGGCGCCAAGCTCTTCATCGTGGACTGATCGCGGGACCGACCGGGCCCCTTATTTGTCGGCCGTTGCCCCGATGGGCCCTTCATTTCCGGAACCGGTTCTTTGCCATGGTCGGGTTGGCCGGTACCTCCCGCGCGTGAGCCTGCCTTGGCGGCCGGGTTTTGAGGCATCGCAGGCTCTAGGCTACAGCTCTGGCCAATTCCCGTGTCAGAGCGGTGGCCGAGATGTCCTTGCAGCCGCTGGTGTTCTGTCCAGACCACAGAGGTGAGAAATCCCCCGATCCCTCACTCTCGGCCTTGGCGCGCAGAGTGCTCACCCATGCGGTGGCCCGGGGAAAGGGCGGGGCGGCCGGGCTGATCGGCCCGATCTCTCGAATCAGGCGGTTGACGATGCCGCGCGCCGGTCGGCCGGTGAACACATTGGTCAGCGCGGTCAGGTGGGCCGCTGGGCTTTTCAGGGCCGCCCGGTGTACGGCGCTGGTGGTCGCTTCGCTACACAACAGATAAGCGGTGCCGATTTGTACGCCGGCTGCCCCCAAAGCCAGCGCTGCAGCCACGCCCTGGGCATTGGCTATACCGCCGGCTGCAATGACCGGGACCCGCACGGCCTGCACGATCTGTGGCACAAGAGCGAAGGTGCCGATCTGCGTCTGCAGATCGTTGGACAGAAACATCCCGCGATGACCGCCAGCCTCCAGACCCTGCGCGATGATGGCGTCGACGCCGCGGTCTTGCAGCCACAACGCTTCTTCCACTGTGGTCGCTGAGGACAAGATTTTGGCGCCCCAGTTGCGCACCTTTTGTAGCAGTTCAGGCGCAGGCAGTCCAAAATGAAAGCTCACCACCGCGGGCTTGAAACGTTCCAGAACCTCTGCCGCCTCGGCATTGAAGGGCAGACGAGCCGGCCCCGCGATCAGGCTGTCAAGGTCGATGCGGTGTTCGGCGAAATAGGGCTCAAGGGTTTTTCGCCAGAGCCTGTCTGTGCTGGCGTCCGCTGGAGGCGGGGCATGACAAAAAAAGTTGACGTTGTAGGGTCGGGACGTCTGCGTCTGAAGGCTGCACAGTTCCCGGTGTATCGACTCAAGATCAAGCATGGCGCAGGGCAGTGAGCCCAGGGCGCCCGCGTTGCAGACTGCCACTGCCAGCGCGCTGCCCTGCACCCCGGCCATGGGGGCCTGGATGATGGGAAGTTCAAGGCCGAGAAGTTGCTGCAGGGTCTTCGGCATGGCCGTCGAGCTTAGCAGACCGGCCTCGTCATTGGCCGGACCTTAAGCGTCCCCGCAAGTCCTCAATGAGTTAGACCCGCGCCAAGCCCAGCAGATGGGCTACGTCCTTGAAGAAGATGCGCACATGGGCCATGGGTTTCTTGCGCGTGAGCTTCTTGTTCATATAGGACTCGAAGGTCAAGGTCTGGACGTCCTTGTCCTCGCAGATCTTGACAAAGCGCTCCCGACGTCGATCGGTGCTGTACCAGAACCATTGCATCACGCCCAGCACCCAGAACACGGTGCCGTGTTCCTTCATGAAGCGTTTGCGAGCGAGCTTGAGGGCGCTGGCTTGGCCGGTGCGCAGCATTTCATGAGCAGCCTGGGCTGCGAGCTGACCGCCGAGCATGGCGTAGTAGATGCCCTCTCCAGAGGCAGGGGCTACAACGCCGGCCGCATCGCCGGCCAGCACCACATCGCGGCCGTTGTCCCAGCGCGGCAGCGGTTTGAGCGGCAGGGGCGCGCCTTCGCGCCGCAGTGTCTCGGCATGCTCTAGTCCGGTGATGCGCCGCAGCAGGGCGGTGGCACTTTTGAGTGAAAACCCTTTGTCGGCGCTGCCAGTGCCGACGCTGAGGGTATGACCGTGAGGGAAGACCCAGCCATAAAAATCGGGTGAGACCTGACCCTGGTAGAAGACGTCGCAGCGGGTGTCGTCATAGCCCTCGGGCTTGTGTTCGGGCGCGCGGATGATCTCGTGGTACGCGAAGACGAATTTGCCTTTATGGGCATCGGGTATCTGTTGTCTGGCCACTTCGGACTTGGCACCATCGGCTCCGATGATGCAGCGGGCACGCACGCTCGCGGCCGTACCCTCGGCGCGGTTGGGGTTGTCGCGCGCTAGGTAGTGCACGACTGCGGTGCCATCGGGGTCGCGGGTGATCTGCGAAAAGGTGCCGGTGTGACGCTCGGCACCGGCTGAGGCCGCACGCTGACGCAGCCATTCGTCGAATTCGTCTCGGTTGACCATGCCGACAAAGCCGTTTTCGATCGGGATGTCGACCCGGTGATTCGAGGGAGCCACCATGCGGGCACACTGGGCCTTGGCCACCAGCAGTTGGTCCGGGATATTGAAGTCCCGTATCAGTCGGGGTGGGATGGCACCGCCGCAAGGCTTGATGCGTCCGGCCCGGTCCAGCAGCAGAACGCGGTGGCCTTGCTGGGCCAACTCCTGCGCGGCGGTGGCACCGGCCGGTCCGCCGCCGATCACGACGGCGTCATAGGTTTCAAGGGCGTTCATGGGGCTGCCTTCCGGTGGCGGTGGGTTCAGGTTTCATGGGCCACTTTGAGTGGGGTTTGTCGTTGCGGGTGGGCTGGTTCGCCCGTTTCCGGGGCATCCTGGCCTCTGGTGCTGATGTGCCAGGCCAGGGCGGCCGAGGTCAGGAACATCAGGGCCTCGATCAGAAAGACGCTGGCATAGGCTGAGCCATCGGACTGCATCAGGGCATGGGCGATGTCGCTGGCTACCGTGCCCAAGAGGCTACCGATGCCAAAGGCGATCGCCTGCGCGGCGCCCCATAGGCCCATGCGCACCCCCTCGCGTGCGCTACGCCCTTGGCCGGCCATGCGCATCATGGAGCCGATGGCACCAATCGAAAACGCGCCATTGGCTACGCCGAGCAAAAAGACATTGGCCTTGAGCGGCCAGCCCGGGCCCACCAGACCCGATACGGCCAGTGCACCCATGGCCAGCCCCGAGGCGATGCATCCCCCCACGGTCCAGACGCGCAGGGAGCCCAGCAGGGGCGCCCAGGGGCGGTCAGACCAGCGCGCCGACACCAAACCGGCGGCGGCCACCATCAGCATGCCCAGAAGCACGCCGCCGTGCTGTACGCCGGAGAGCTTTGTGGACTGTCCCGGGGTGTAGCCGAAGACGCTGCCGGCAAAGGGCTCGAGGATCAGATCCTGGGCGCTGTAGGCCAGCATCGAGACAAAAACGAAAATGGTGAAGTGACGGGCGGCGCGCTCTTGCCAGACCTGCTGGAGGGCCACCCGGAAGGGAACGGCCACCGCCGTGGGGGGGCTCGAGTTCTCGCCTGTACCGGTTTTTTCGATGCCGAGCACGGCGGCCCCGGTGATGAAGACCGCCAGGGTGCAGATGGTGGCTGCGACCACCAACAGGCGCTCCGGTGAATAGGGGTCCAGCCAGTGACCGGCCAGTCCTGCGGTCATCGCAAAGCCGGCAATCATCATGATCCAGACCAAGGTGGCGGCCGGCCCGCGGCGGTTTGGAGCTACGGACTTGGCCAGCATCACCAGCAGGTTGGTGCCGCAGGCGCTCACACCGGTGCCGATGCAAAGAAAGCCGAGCAGGGCCAGCGCCAGTCCAGCCGGGCGGTTCGATCCCGCCCAGACGGTTCCCAGCGTGGCCAGCAGGCCGCCGGCGGCCAGGGTCATCATGCCGCCGATGATCCAGGGCGTGCGTCGGCCCCCGACGTCCGATCCGTGCCCCATCCGCGGCCGCGAGACCTGCACCAGATAGTGCAGGCCCACCATCAGACCGGGGATCATGGCTGCCAGCGCCAGTTCGACCACCATCACCCGGTTGAGCGTGGAGGTGGTCAGCACCACCACCGCCCCCATGCAGGCTTGTACCAAGCCCAGTCGGGCTACCGCCGCCCATCCGATGTAGGGGCTCATGCGGGCGCTCCCAGGCTGCGCAGCGCAAAGGCGCTGACCATCATGCCGCCGACAAACAGGGGCACGCCGAAACCGCTGTACCAAAGGGCCTTGCCCATGGGATCGCGTAGAAAGCGGCGCATCATCAGCCCCTGCAGAGCGAGTAACCCGGCCACCCCCGCGGCGTGGGCTTCCTGCTGCCAGGCCACAAGTAAAGCAATGACAGCGACCTGGGGCAGAGCCATGAACCAGCAGGCCACTCGAGCGGCGCGGTCAACGCCGAGTTGAACCGGCAGCGAGCGAACGCCCATCTGGCGATCGCCCTCGATGGCCTTGAAGTCATTGAGCGTCATGATGCCGTGGGTGCCGGCGCTGTAGAGCGCTGCCAAAATAAGCGACTGGCCATCGGGCATAGCCCCGCCGGCCATCACTGCCGCGCCGGTGATCCAGGCAATCCCCTCGTAACTGATGCCGCAAGCGGCGTTACCCCACCAGCCGTTTTCTTTCAGGCGCAGCGGCGGGGCACTGTAGGCCCAGGCCAACAACAGGCCCAGCATGGCCGCACCGAAGCCCCAGGGGCCCAGCGCTGTAGCCACCAGCAAGGAGACGGCGGTCCACAACACCGCCAGGTACAGCCCCCAGCGGCCCGGTATGCGGCCTGAGGGAATGGGGCGGTGTGGTTCGTTGATCGCGTCGACGTGGCGGTCGAACCAGTCATTGACTGCCTGACTGGTGGCGCAAACCAGAGGCCCTGCCAGGGCAATGCCGATCAGGGCCAGACCCCAGCGCCCGTCCATTGGCATGCCCGAGGCCACCACGCCACAGGCAAACGCCCACATGGGCGGAAACCAGGTGATGGGCTTGAACAGTTCGGTGACGGCTGAAAGAGCGGGGCGCGTCATGTGCGCTTTGTAACCGGGACATTTCAAGTTGTCAATTTAAATTGACACACTGCAGGCTTAGTCGCCCGGCCCGACCACAGACTTTCTAGGGGGAAAGGCGGGTCGATCGCCGCCTGGCGCCATGCGATTCGATTGTGGGGGAGGACGCTGAGCCGGCTCTGCTGGCTCAGCGCACGGGGGGCAGTCCGCGCCCGCCCGTTACGCAGCGTTGGCTGCTGCCCGGTGGCTTAGGACGTCCGGCTGTCTTCGCCCGACTCGCCTGTCAGGTCAGAGGCGCCGTCGATCATGCCGAATCGACGCAGCTTGATGTAGAGACTCTGCCTTGAAAGGCCCAACATTTCAGCAGCCGATGCCCGGTTGTCGCCGGTCAGTTGCAGAGCCGCCTCGATACACAGCTGTTCAATCAGGTCGCTGGTTTCGCGGACGATATCCTTAAGCGGCATGCGACCGACCAACTCAGTCATCTGGCTGGCTGAACGCGGCAGTTCGCGCGGTGCGCGCGTCTCCACCCCCAACCGCCGGCCCATGTCCCGAATGGTGAAGCCCAGGCACTTGTCTGCGCCTCGCTCCAGAGTGGCCGCCGAGATTTCCACCTCGGCCGTCGAGCCCAGTTCGCCACGCATCTGGGTGGCAAACAGCCGCACCGTGCCGTGCTGGCGGAGGTTGGTCAGCAGCACTCGCAAATCCACCCCGGATCGTCCCAGCCAGGTGTCGAGCAGGACACCGCGCGCCAGATCGGCGTTGCCGATCTGTGCCAAGTCCACGAAGGCGGGATTGACGGCCAGAACCCGCCCGTCCAGATCGGTCAGGGCCACCGCATCGGGGGCCTGATCCAGGAAGGGGCCAAGCCACGGGTTGGCGGTGGGCAGATTTTGTGGAGGCTCTTGAGTCTGCGTGTGCAGCCGCAGCAAGAACTGCAGGGTCTGGTCCTCCCGGTACTGGGAGGCCGAGGCCATGAATTCCTGCCCGCTGCTCAGCCGTATAGACACCGGTTCAGCCCGCCCGGTACTGCGCAGCTTTTCGAGCATGTCGCGCAGCGTGTTGAGGCTGGCGGCCTCAAGCTTATCGCTCAGGGCCAGCCGGTTGCTGCCCGTCTTGTCGCCCAGCAGAGCGCGTGCAGCCGGGTTGATCTCGGTGATCTTGTCGACCGAACCGTCGAGGATCACGACCGGTTCGGAGGCCAGTTGAAACAGCAACCGGTAGCGAGTCTCGGCTTGACGCAGGCGCCAATAGTCCCGCTCCATGGACAACTGCGCGGTCACCAGGCGCTGCTGTACCGCCACCTGCGGCCGCAGATCCCGCGCGAAGGCGACATGATGGATCGCTGCCTTGGCGCGCGCCGAGGCCGGTCGGGACAACGTAACAACCGAGTAGGCCAGCGGAAGCACCGCTCCTTCGCCCAAGTCGTGGTTGATATGGCGCCAGGCGGATTGGCGCGGATCCGCCTCTTCCAGCAGAGCCTGTACTTTGGGCTGGCTCTCCAGTGTGACGGTCCTGATCCAGGACTTTCCTTGCCACTGCTGACAGCCTCGGGCGATCAGATCATCGCCGGTAAAGGCCAGATCCAGGATGACACCGTTTTCGTCGAGCAGGAGCACCACATCGGCCGCCGTGGTCAGCAATTGAGCCACGGTTTCTGCCGGCAGTCCCCGCAGCACCTCGTCGGCGCGTGCCAGGCGTCGTTCAGTCAGGACTGAGTTGGGGGATGACATGAGAGGGTGTCCGTCGGTTGAGGGTGGATCAGGAGGAGTTTGGTGAAAACGGGGCACTCAGGCACTGGCGCTTTGGTGCTCCAGAAGCCGGGCGGCCACTTCAGGCGCTTCATCCGCCTGGGTGATCACCGCGTCAGCCTGGGTGGTGTCGATCAAGCCCGGATTCAATACGAAAACAGAACCCCCCACAAGGACAGGGACCTTCGGGTTCATGCTGGCCCTTCGGATCTGACGCACGCAGTCATTGAGCCGGGGGATGCCGTCAACATCAGCCAGGCTCAGGCCCACTGCATCAAACCATTGTCGCTCCACCAGTTGGTGCAGGGAGGCGCTAGGCTGCATAAAGCTGGTGGTGACATCCCAGCCGGCGCGGTAGAAGAACTCGGCCACGATCGACAAGCCAAAGGTGTGCTGTTCGCCGGGGCAGGGCAGCAGCAGCACCCGTCGGTCTGCCGCTTTGCCATCGCTGATGTTGTTGAGCCCAAACGCACTGCTGTTGGCGCGCAGCAATTGCTGCAGCCGACCCATGGCCACGGTCACATCCGTGAAGGTACAGGTGTCGCAGGTCCAGAAATCACCCAGCCGGCGGGCGGCTGGAGTCAGCAGGTCTAGGAAGAGTGTCTGGACCGACGCACCACGCTGCTGCAGCTGCTGGAGGGTCGCGTGCAGCGAAACATCGTCCTCATGGAGCAATTGGGTCGTCAGTCGCTCGACGTCGTCGGCAGTGATGACGGGCTCTTTCGGCTGGCCGCCGGCGCCGTGCGCTCTGACCAGACGAGGAATGATTTCATCTTCGACCGCTCGAGCAAGCAGCCCGGCCGACCCATCGGCCGGGCTGCCGGACTCTCGCGACTCGGCTCGCCCTGTTGGATCGTTTCTGTCAAATGAGCCCATGTTGGTCTCCGTGCGCGCTCAGTCACTGCCGCGGACTTGCGCGCAAGAATTCCTGCGGGCTGGGCGGTCAGTCCGAAGAGGGTCTTCAGATCCCCTCGGTAACCTGGCCGTCAGCCAATGGAACAGTCCACGGACGGGTTGTACTCCCTGGGGGAGGCCAGGTCAAAGGTTTTTTCGCATTTCGATCCATTTTATGGATATGTCAACATAAATATACGTCAATTAAAGTTGACACAAAGCCCGGACCCGTCTAAATTGGGGGTAGCGGGATCTGGGGATCCCTGCGACTTAAAAGGGAAACACCATGCTGCCTGTAACCGAGCGCCCCCGAGAGCGGCGCCCGCTTTACACGCCCGAGGAGCGCCTGCGGCGCGACGCCTCGGCCTGGACCTGGGTGCAGGGTGCACTGGCACCCTTGCAATTTCTGGTGTTCCTGGTCAGCCTGGGCTTGGTGATCCGGTTCCTGTGGAGCGGTCAGGGTCAGGCCGCCGCCGAACTGTCCATCGTGGTCAAGACCCTGGTGCTCTACACCATCATGGTCACTGGCTGCATCTGGGAGAAGGTGGTCTTCGGTCAATACCTGTTTGCACCGGCCTTCTACTGGGAAGACGTTTTCAGCATGCTGGTGCTGGCGCTGCACACCGCCTATCTGGTGGCCTTATTCAAGGGGCTGCTCGAACCCCAGGCGCTGATGGGGCTGGCGCTGGCCGCCTATGCGGCTTATGTAATCAATGCTGCTCAATTTTTGATCAAGCTGCGTGCCGCCCGCTTGCAAGCGGCGCAGCAGGATCCCGCGGGCCGGGATGCCTCGCAACAGGGCTGGCCCGCATGAGCCCGGTCATTGCCCTGCACCCCGAGCCCGCAGCTTGCAGCGATGTCCCGGTGCTGCGTGAGCGCGGGCAGCGAGAGGTGTTCTGTGGTCTGACCGGCATCATCTGGCTGCACCGCAAGATTCAGGATGCTTTTTTTCTGGTGGTCGGCTCTCGCACCTGCGCCCATCTGCTGCAGTCGGCAGCCGGGGTAATGATCTTTGCCGAACCGCGCTTTGCCACCGCCATCATCGATGAGCGTGATCTGGCCGGGCTGGCCGATGCCAACGAGGAACTCGATCGGGTGGTGCAGCGTTTGCTCGAACGCCGCCCCGAGATCAAGCTGCTGTTTCTGGTGGGCTCCTGCCCGTCGGAGGTGATCAAGCTCGATCTCTCGCGGGCCGCTACCCGCTTGTCGACCCAGTTCTCGCCACGGGTGCGCGTGCTCAATTACTCGGGCAGCGGCATTGAAACCACCTTCACGCAGGGAGAGGATGCCTGTCTGGCCGCCCTGGTGCCCGAACTGCCGGAGCGCGATCCCGAGGCTGACGGCCAACCTGCCCCTTTGCTGGTGGTGGGCACACTGGCCGATGTGGTGGAGGACCAATTCCGGCGCCTGTTTGCAGAACTGGGTGTCCCGGTGCAGTTCTTTCCGCCGCGTCACGCGTCGGATTTACCGGCCATCGGATCGGGCACGCGCTATCTTCTGGCCCAACCTTTTTTGGCTGATACGGCGCGCGCATTGGAGGCCCGGGGAGGGCAGCGCGTGGCGGCACCTTTCCCGCTGGGCGTTGAAGGTACAACCGCATGGCTGCAGGCTGCGGCTCGGGCCTACGGTGTGCCGGACGAACGTTTTGCGCAGGTGACGGCCGCACCGAGCGAGCGGGCGCGTTCGGCCTTGGCCCGTCAGCGCGCGCTGCTGGCAGGCAAGTCCATCTTCTTTTTCCCCGACTCGCAGCTCGAGGTGCCCCTGGCGCGATTCGTCTGCCGTGAACTGCAGATGCGCCTGACCGAGGTGGGAACCCCTTACTTGCATCGGCAGCATCTGGCCGACGAACTGGCTTGGCTGCCTGCCGGCGTCCAATTGTCCGAGGGACAGCATGTGGAGCATCAACTCGATCGCTGCCGACAGGCCCGTCCTGACATCGTGGTTTGTGGCCTGGGCCTGGCCAATCCCCTGGAGGCTGAGGGCCTGACGACGAAGTGGGCCATTGAACTGGTCTTTACCCCGATCCAGGGCTACGAACAGGCCGCCGACTTGGCCGAACTGTTCAGCCGCCCCTTGAACCGACGCTTGCGTCTGGCGGCCTAGGAATCAAGCATGCAACTGACGCTCTGGACTTACGAAGGCCCGCCCCATGTGGGCGCCATGCGTGTGGCCACAGCTCTGAAGGATGTGCACTATGTGCTGCATGCGCCTCAGGGCGACACTTACGCTGATTTGCTGTTCACCATGATCGAGCGGCTGCCCCGCCGACCGCCGGTGACTTACACCACCTTTCAAGCCCGCGATCTGGGCGGCGATACGGCCGAGCTGTTCAAGACGGCAGCGCGCGAGGCTTTCGAGCGCTTTTCACCCAGCGCCATGATGGTGGGATCGTCCTGCACCGCAGAGCTGATTCAGGATGACCCGGGAGGATTGGCCAAAGCCCTCAATTTGCCGGTTCCGGTGGTGCCGCTTGAACTGCCTTCCTATCAACGCAAGGAAAACTGGGGCGCGGCCGAGACGTTCTATCAGATGGTGCGTCACCTCAGCGGCGCACCGGCACGATCACAGCGCGCCGCACGCGCCCAGGATGCCCGGCCGAGTTGCAACATTCTGGGGCCCACCGCGCTGGGTTTTCGTCACCGCGATGACATTCGCGAAATCACCGGTTTGCTGGAACAACTGGGCATAGAGGTGCGCGTGGTGGCCCCACTCGATGCCACAGCAGCCGATCTGTCTCGATTGCATGAGGCCGACTTCAATGTGGTGCTCTACCCGGAAACCGGCATGACGGCTGCACTCTGGTTGCAACGCCAGTATCAGCAGCCCTTTACCCGCGTAGTCCCCATTGGCGTCAATGCAACCCAGGATTTTATCGCCGAAGTGGCCCAGTTGGCCGGGTTGACCGAGGTGCCCGATCTGCGAGAGACCTCACGCGCGGGCTGGTATGCACGTTCGGTTGATTCCACCTATCTGACCGGGAAGCGGGTGTTTATTTTTGGCGATGCCTCCCATGTGGTGGCTGCAGCCCGCGTGGCGGCCCAGGAGATGGGCTTTACCGTGGTGGGACTGGGCACCTACAGCCGGGAGTTTGCCCGCGAGGTCAGGGACGCGGCCAAGCTCTACCAGTGCGAGGCCCTGATCACGGACGACTATCTTGACGTCGAGCAGCGCATCACTGAACTGCAGCCCGAGTTGGTGCTCGGCACCCAGATGGAGCGACATGTCGCCAAACGGCTGGGACTGCCCTGCGCTGTCATATCGGCGCCCGTTCACGTGCAGGATTTTCCGGCTCGGTATTCGCCGCAAATGGGTTTTGAAGGGGCCAATGTGCTCTTCGATACCTGGGTGCATCCGCTGATGATGGGGCTGGAAGAGCATTTGATCGGCATGTTCCGCGGGGATGCCGAATTCCATGAAGACGCGGCCCCCTCGCATTTGGGTCGTGCCGGGGTACCGGCGGCAGCCCAGGGGCGCTCGGCGCAGTTGCAGGCCGTTGCTCAAAGCGGACTGGGGGAAGCGGCCAATGAGTCCGTCGTGGGCCCGAAGCCCGGCCCTCAGGCGGCCGCCTCTGCCGATCAGGCGATCTGGGGGGTGGATGCGGAAAAGGAGTTGAAGAAGATCCCCTTCTTCGTTCGTGGCAAGGCCAAGCGCAATACCGAACTTTATGCGCGTGAGCGCGGGGTTCCGGTCATCACGGTGGATACGCTCTACGATGCCAAAGCTCATTTCAGCCGTTGAAAGCCGCACTTCGGCACGAGCCTTGGCCGCAGGCCAGGGGCCGGTCATGCGCGTGGTGCTTGTTACCATGGACAGCCATCTGGCCAGTGCGGCCGAACGGGCCTTGTTGCGGCTGCAGCGCTCGGTACCGGGGCTGCAGATGCAGGTCCATGCGGCCTCCGAATGGGGTGCAGACACCGCCGCCCTGGAGCGGTGCCAGCACGACATTGCAGCGGCCGACATCGTCATCGTCACCATGCTCTTCATGGAAGAGCATTTCCTGCCGGTCATGCCCGCTTTGCGCGCCCGGCGCGAGCATTGCGACGCGATGGTGTGCCTGATGTCGGCCGGGGAGGTCAGCAAGCTCACCCGCATGGGACGGTTTGACATGCAGGCGCCCAGTAGCGGACCGATGGAATTGCTCAAGAAGCTGCGTGGCAAAAGCGCCCAGGCGGCCGAGATGAGCGCTGAGGAAAAAACCAGCGCCGGCGAGCGACAGATGAAGATGCTGCGCCGCCTGCCCAAGATTTTGCGCTTCATTCCTGGCACCGCCCAGGACGTGCGGGCGTATTTTCTGGCCATGCAGTACTGGCTCGCCGGCTCGCAAGAGAACATGCAGGGTCTGGTGAGCCTGCTCATCGATCGTTATGCCGCCGGTCCACGGGCTGCCCTGCGCGGCCTGAAAGTGCCTGCGCCAGTCGAATACCCGGAGGTGGGGCTGTATCACCCCCGACTCGATTCAGAGGCGGGTCATCGGCTCTCGGACCGTCTGTCCGATCTTCCGCGGGTAGCCACCAGTGGAGCGGCCGGTACGGTGGGTGTTCTGTTGCTGCGCTCTTATGTGCTGGCTGGTAACACGGCCCATTACGACGGCGTGATCACCGCCCTGGAAGCCCGCGGTCTGCGGGTCATCCCCGCCTTTGCCAGTGGCCTGGATAACCGCCCAGCCATTGAATCGTTCTTCATGCGCGAAGGACACCCCACCATTGATGCCATGGTGTCGCTAACGGGTTTTTCACTGGTGGGCGGCCCGGCTTACAACGATTCGAAGGCCGCCGAGCAGGTGCTCGCACGGATGGATGTGCCCTACCTGGCGGTCGCGCCGGTGGAATTTCAGACGCTCGACAGCTGGGGGGCTTCAGAGCGCGGCTTCCTGCCGGTGGAGGCCACCATGATGGTGTCCATTCCGGAACTGGACGGAGCCACCGGCAATATGGTCTATGGCGGCCGCGGCAGTGCCGGTGCCAGCGCCTGTACCGGATGCTCCCGTCACTGCCGTTTCGACTCGGTGGGCGCGCATGACATGAACACCTGCAGTGAGCGGGCCGATGCGCTGTCGGCGCGTGTTGCGCGCCTGATTGCCTTGCGCAAGTCTGCGCGGGCCGAGCGCAAGGTGGGCATTGTGTTGTTCAATTTTCCGCCCAATGCCGGCAGCACCGGAACGGCCGCCCACTTGAGTGTGTTCGAGTCGCTGTTCAACACCCTGAAGACCATGGAGCGCCAGGGGTATCGGGTGGACGTGCCGGCCAGTGTGGATGCATTGCGTGAGCGCATCATCAAGGGCAATGCCGATCGGTATGGCGCCCAGGCCAATGTGCATGCGCTGGTCAGCGCCGACGATCATGTCCGGCGCGAGCGGCACCTCAAGGCCATCGAGGCAGCCTGGGGCCCAGCGCCCGGTCGGCACCAGACCGACGGTAGCCGGATTTTTGTGCTGGGTGAGCGTTTTGGCAATGTGTTCGTTGGCATACAACCGGCGTTCGGCTACGAAGGCGATCCGATGCGGCTCTTGTTTGAAAAGGGCTTTGCGCCTACCCATGCCTTCTCGGCGTTCTACCGCTGGATGCGTGAGGACTTTGGTGCTCATGTGCTGCTGCACTTTGGCACCCACGGTGCCCTGGAATTCATGCCGGGCAAGCAAAGCGGGCTGAGCGCTGACTGCTGGCCAGATCGCCTGATTGGCGATACGCCCAACCTCTACCTCTATGCGGCCAACAATCCCTCAGAGGGCACCATTGCCAAGCGTCGCTCGGCGGCTACGCTGGTCAGTTACTTGACCCCGCCGGTGGCTGAGGCCGGCCTCTACAAAGGTCTGCATGCGCTGCGCGAAATGATCGAGCGCTACCGGAGTCTGGATTCGCAGTCAGGCCAGGAGGCCGATGAGCTTGCCCTTTTGATTCAGGCTCAGGCGGCCGAGCTTGAATTGGCGACTGCTGAACCGGCGTGGGCCGATCAGGCGCCCACGCAGGTCCAGCGCCTCAATGAGGCCGTGCTGGAGCTTTGCTACACCCTCATTCCACATGGTCTTCACGTGGTTGGGCAGGCGCTGTCGCAGGAGGCCCTGGTCGACATGCTGGGCAGTTGTGCCAAGGCATGGCACGAATTGACGGTGCCGGCCGATGTACTGGCCGTGCTGGCCCAGGGCGGATCGCCCGAAGCGGCCTGGCAGCGGTGGTCAGGCCCCGATCACTCGGCGGCAGGGGATCCGTCATCGACGATGGCTGCTCTGGTGGAGTTGGCCCGGGCGCGCGACGAGATGTGCAAGGACAGCGAGATGGAGGGGCTGATGCAGGCCCTCGATGGACGCTTCATCCGGCCCGCCGCCGGTGGTGATTTGCTGCGCACTCCCGATGTGCTGCCCACCGGGCGCAATGTGCACGGCTTTGACCCTTTCCGCATTCCGAGCGCCTATGCGGTCAAGGACGGAGCGCGTCAGGCGCAGCGCCTGCTCGAGCGCTATGCGGCCGATGGAAACGCCCTGCCCGAATCGATTGCCATGGTTCTGTGGGGGACCGACAACCTCAAGAGCGAGGGTGGACCGATTGCGCAGGCCCTGGCGCTGATGGGCGCTCGTCCCCGATTTGACGGCTATGGACGCCTTGCGGGTGCCGAGCTCATGGCGCTGGCCGAGCTGGGCCGGCCTCGCATTGACGTCGTGATTTCGCTCTCGGGCATTTTCCGGGACCTGCTTCCACTGCAGATCAAGTTGCTGGCCGAGGCCGCCTTCCTGGCGGCCAGCGCTGACGAGCCCCCTGAGCAAAACTTCATACGCAAGCACGCCCTGCAGTACCAGCAGGAGCACGGCTGCGATCTGGAGGTGGCCTCTCTGCGGGTGTTCGGTAATGCGGAAGGGGCTTACGGCGCCAACGTGAACATGCTTATCGACAACAGTCGGTGGGATTCGGGCGACGAGTTGGCCGAGACCTACAGCCGTCGTAAGGGCTTTGCGTATGGCCGTTTGGGTAAGCCGGTGCAACAGGGACGCCTACTCGCCTCGATGCTGGCCGATGTGGATCTGGCCTACCAGAACCTGGACTCGGTGGAACTGGGGGTGACTACCGTCGACACCTACTTCGATACCCTGGGGGGCGTGAGCCGGGCCATCCAGCGGGCCAAGACGGCTCGGGCAGGCGGCCAGGAGGCGGCTGTGGCGCCCGTCTATATCGGTGATCAAACCCGTGACAGCCATGGCGGTGGCACGGTACGCACGCTCTCGGAACAGGTCGCGCTGGAAACCCGTACCCGCATGCTCAACCCCAAGTGGTACGAGAGCATGCTCAAGCACGGTTATGAGGGGGTGCGCCAGATCGAAGCCCACCTGACCAACACCATGGGCTGGTCGGCCACCACCGGGCAGGTACAGCCCTGGGTCTACGAACAGCTGACGCAGGCCTTTGTGCTTGATGAGCAGATGCGCCAGCGCCTGGCCTCGCTCAATCCCACCGCTTCGGCCCGACTGGCTCACCGTTTGATCGAAGCCTCTGACCGCCAGTTTTGGCAACCCGATCCGCAGGTGCTGCAAGCCCTGCGCCAAGCCAGCGAAGAGCTGGAAGACCGCCTTGAGGGCATCTACGAAGGAGCGTCCGCATGAGCCTTGCTACCGTACCCATCAGCAACATCCGCAAGCCCTCACGGGGTGAGGACGGCGAGGGCAGTGTTCAGGTGCAGATGGACCCGAGCGTCAAGATCGGCAATGCCAAGGTTTTCGCCGTCTACGGCAAGGGCGGCATCGGCAAGAGCACTACGTCCTCCAACCTGTCGGCCGCCTTTTCGCATTTGGGCAAGCGGGTGCTGCAGATCGGCTGCGACCCCAAGCACGATTCGACCTTCACCCTGACCAAGAAGATGTTGCCCACCGTGATCGACGCCCTGGAGCAGGTGGACTTTCATGCGGAGGAATTGCGTGTCGAGGACTTTGTTTTTCCGGGCTACAACGGCGTGATGTGCGTAGAGGCCGGCGGTCCGCCAGCGGGCACGGGTTGCGGTGGCTATGTGGTCGGCCAGACGGTCAAGTTGCTCAAGGAGCACCACCTGCTGGAAGACACCGATGTGGTGATCTTCGATGTACTCGGCGATGTGGTGTGCGGCGGTTTTGCCGCCCCCCTGCAGCATGCCGATCGCGCCCTGATCGTCACGGCCAACGACTTTGATTCGATCTTTGCGATGAATCGGATCGTCCAGGCCATCGGTGCGAAGTCCAAGAACTACAACGTGCGGCTTGGGGGTGTGATCGTTAACCGCAGCGATGCCACCGATCAAGTGGACAAGTTCAATGGCGCCACCGGCCTCAAGAGCATGGCCCACTTCCCGCTGCTCGACGAGATCCGCAAGAGCCGCCTGTCCAAGTCGACCATGTTCGAGCTGGAGGCCACGC